>JBDTWG010000054.1:0-14381 GCA_040006855.1 Nitrospira sp. | reverse complement strand
CCCTCGGTCGCTGCACTCCCTGCGGCCTTGTTACATGGGGTTTTGATCATCCTGCGGGGAATCTTTAGCCAGTCATACTCCCGGAAGTGCGTGTTAGGGCACAAGTGTAATAGACCGACGAATTACGGGTGAGGAGTGACATGAACGCAGTCGTGTTTCACGAACATGGCGGGCCTGGCAAGCTGCAGTATCAAGAGATGCCGGCTCCGACCATCGGCCCCAATGAGGTGCTCGTTCGGGTGAAGGCTTGCGCATTGAACCACCTCGACATCTGGATCCGGCAAGGCAGCCCGGCCTATCCGATGCCACTTCCGCATATCTCCGGTTCGGATGTCGCCGGCACGGTGGAGCAGATCGGGTCGCAGGTGGAGGGTGTCGCTGAGGGGGAGCGCGTGTATGTGTCTCCGGGTGTCGGTTGTGGACGCTGCGAGCAGTGCCTCGCTGGTCGCGACAATATGTGCCGCTCCTATGGGTTGATCGGGGCGATGTGTCATGGCGGCTATGCGGAGTACGTCAAGGTCCCGGCGAGGAATGTGTTTTCCATTCCGGGCACGTTGACCTTCGAACAGGCGGCGGCGTTTCCGCTGGTGTCCGTCACCGCGTGGCACATGTTGTTTACACTCGCTGATCTACGGTTGGGCGAAGAGGTGTTGATCATGGGGGCGGGGAGCGGGGTGGGGCACATGGCGATTCAAATGGCTAAGCTAGCCGGCGCCAGGGTCATCACCACGGTCGGCAGCGACGATAAAATCGACAAGGCCAAAGCGCTTGGGGCCGACGAGGTGATCAACCACAGCCGCGAAAAGGTCAATCAGCGGGTGCGCGAATTGACGCACCGACGCGGCGTGGATGTGGTCATCGAGCATATCGGTCCGGAGGTGTGGGGACAGTGTATCGATTCGTTGGCCAAGGGCGGGCGATTGATTACCTGCGGGGCCACGACCGGCGCGGAGGTGAAGCTCGATCTTCGGTATATCTATTCCCGCCAGCTCACGATCAAGGGGTCGTACATGGGTTCGCAAAGCGAATTGCTCAAGGCCGCTCAATTGGTCGGACAAGGGCACTTGCGACCCGTGATCGATCGGACCTTTCCTCTACCGGACGCGAAAGGTGCGCAAGAATATCTTCTGAATAGAAAGTTTTTTGGTAAGATCGTCCTGACGATCCCGTAATGCGGCTTCCTTATCGACTCTCTTGTCCCATTGGGCAGAAAGGTATGTGACATGGCGACTGTGGCGCAGATCATGAACAAACATCCTCAAAGTATCGGTCCGACGACCTCCGTTCGCGGTGCGGCAAAAAAAATGCGGGAGTTGCGAGTCGGCTCACTCCTCATCAAGAAGGGCAAGAATCATGTCGGCATTGTGACCGATACCGATCTGGTGCGGAAGGCGCTGGCCGGTAGTCAGGATGTCTCGAAACTTACGGTGGACAAGATCATGACGTCTCCCGTCTGTACGATCGAAAGCAGCAGGGCGGTCGATGAGGCGCAAGACATGATGGGCGATCTCGGCGTGCGCCACCTCGGCGTGACCAAAGGTGGCTCGATTGTGGGGGTGGTGTCGGTCCGCGATCTCTTGATGTTCTACAAGCGGTACGCGCAATCCAGGCTGGATGCGAATCAGGTGTATTCCGAACCCAAAATCGGGCAAGACTAGCAGGATGTTGAAAACGGCTTCCAGCGGCGTTCTCGGCTCATCAAAATCCTCAACGTACCCCTGAGGGTACGCCTCCGGTTTTGTTTTGCCTGCGGCCTTGCTGGAAGGCCGTTTTGAACATCCTTGACTCGGGGGATGCTGAAGACGGTCTCCAACCTCGTTCTCAGTCGCCCTGCACCCTCCGACCACGTTGGCGAACCGTTTTGAGCGTCCTTGTACGGAGAAACCGCCTAGCTGTCAGGCATCGGCCGGAAGGCGTCAGCGCTCAGTATTCAATTGTCGGTGATGCAAAGAGCTGAAGGCTGATTGCTGAGAACTGATGGCGTACTACTTGGTGAGTTCTTTGACGAGATGACCGAGTTCCGGCAGGATCAGTTTTTCCATGGCCAGGCGCACGGCATTTTCTGAGCCTGGGGTGGAGAAGAGCACACGCCCGTGGAGGATCCCGGCGGTGGCGCGGGTCATGATGGCCGGCGAGCCGATGTCCTGGTAGGTGAGCGCCCGAAAGATTTCTCCGAATCCATCCAGCCGTTTTTCCAACATCCCATCGACGGCTTCGAACGTCGAATCTCGTCGAGAGATGCCTGTTCCGCCGTTGACGATGATGGCCTGAACCCCCTCGGTTCGCAACGCCTCACCGATACATTCCTTGATCAGCAGCGGCTCATCTTTCACCAGGTGATAGGTCAGCACCTGATGCCCCTGTTCCTTCAGCAGGCGCATGATCAATTGGCCGCTGGTGTCGGTGTCGGGTGTCCGGGTATCACTACAAGTCACGACCATACACCCGACGCTTCTGGGTGCATGGGCTTTGTGTTCGTGCGGAGTGGAGTGTCCCACGGTGGTTGGTCGCGCTTTCCGGTTGATCAGCCCCAGACGGAATCTGGCTTCAGCTTCTCCGCGGGCTTGCCGCCTTTGATGTGCTCATCCAAGATCGTGGCGACATCGGCTTCCGTCACCTTTGAATACCAGGTGCCTTCGGGGTAGACGACGACTGTCGGTCCCTGTTCGCACGGCCCGAGGCACGAGGATCCAGTGACAAGAACTTCCCCCGGCATGATGCCGCGTTGCATCAATCCCATGTTGAAAGTCATGAGCAGTTGGGCCGCTCCTTGGCCGCCGCAAGATGGTTTGGGGTGGCCGGGCGGACGGGCATTGGTGCAGACGAGGATATGGTATTTCGGTTTTGGCATCGTGACCTCTGGTTAGGCGATAGGGATGATTGACGACATGCAGCGTGGTCAGTGTGGTTTATACGCCTGCCATTGTTCGCTGCATTCTTCTGGTAATTTCCACTGCTTGAGTCCTTTGATGACCCAATCGATGTAGTGTTCCTTCGGCTTGAATTTGCCGATGGGGTTCGCCGCATGGGTGGTGACCAGCAGCTTTTCGTCCTCTGCGGTGATCACGGTGACCGGCACATGCCGGTAGGCCCCTTGCGGGACATCGTCTTCGAACTCATCCAGGATCTTCAGATCTTCGTCGGTGATCTCGAAGACGGATCCCCAGACTTTTTCCCCTGGAGAGGGCACGACACTCGCCAGACCGCATCGCCACTGCGTTGACCAGCGGCAAAATTGAATGCTGTGGTCGGGGAGATAGGCGTTAAAGAGAAATTTGTGCTCGGGGGCGCGGCGTTTGAGTTGCGACAGATTTAAATTGTCCGCATAGAAGAAGAACTTCATTGAACAATGATGCTCCCATTAGGTGTCGTACGTTGACCGATACTTGTACCATAGCGTTGCGCGGCCTTGTCAAGCCGAGAGACTCTCACACGACGCCGCTGATTGCCCGCTGCCCTGTCGCTCGGTGATTGACAGTGAAATCGGGTGCCACATATGATGATCGTTCATCACTGAGGTCCTTGCAGCCTATGGTCTTACACGTATGAGTAAAGCGATTCATTATGCGGTTGTTCTTCTGCTCGTCGTGGGAGGATTGGTGTACTGGTGGATGAAGCCACCGACCCTCAACCCCATGACGGACCCCCAGGCGGCTCAGGCCCTGGCTTTGGTGCAAACCCATCGGGCGGTCGGCTATCCGACCATTCTGCAGGCATTTAACGAACGGGCCCGCATTCAGGAGGCCCGCAAGATGGGTTTGCGTTTGGGAGAGTGGCAGGTGATCAAGCAGGACGGCCAGCGCTATGAGGTTCGCATCTACATGCGCGAGCAAGGGACGACGCAATGGTTCGAACGGGATTTCATTTGGCACGTGGATTTGGCCACGAAGCGAGTGAATGCCGCCTCGTTGCCCGCCGATGGCCTGATGCCGGAAGGACCGGAGGCTGGCTGGCCGCGCAGTCCCGGCGCCGATGCGCCTCCGCTACCGCCTACAATGTGAGCGGCGTTTTCACTTGCACGTTCGCGCCTTGCACTCGCACTTCGACGCAGGCCACAGAGATCTCAGGATTTTCGGGACGCTCGCCGGTGCGCACATTGAAGCGCCATCCATGCCAGGGGCATTCGAGCACTTCTCCCTCCAGTGCGCCTTCACCGAGTGGGCCGCCGGCATGTGGACAGCTGTTATCGACGGCCAGAAACATTCCATTCACATTGCAGAGGGCGAGAAAGATGCCTTCGACCTGCACCGTTCGACAGGTTCCAGGTGGAATTTCGTCCACTTGAGCCACGGTGACATAGAGGGGGAGTGGATCCATACGGTCCCTTTTATATATTACAGGAGGGTGGGGTGCGGATTAGGATTGGGTAACATTCTGCGTGCTATGTCCTAAGCGCTTGATTTCATTACTGACATATGGCATAGATTGAGCACATGCATTCAGGGAAGGGTATAACGCCGCCGTCATTTTGCTATCCTTAAAATAGTGCACTCATAGGAGACCCCTAGGAGCTACTATGGAAATGACCTTGTTGCTCAACTCCACCTATGAACCGCTGCGTGTCCTGCATTGGCAGAAGGCCATTACCTTGCTGTGGCAGGGGAAGGTCGAAGTTCTCGAAGTCTACGACCGCCAAATCCACGGCATTTCCATCTCGATCAAACTTCCGGCGGTGATGCGTCTCCTCAAGCTCGTCAAGCTGAAGGATAGCCACCGGGCCGTCAAATTTTCCCGCATCAATATTTTTACGCGGGACAGTTATTGCTGCCAATATTGCAAACACAAGTTCCGCACCGAAGAATTGACGTTTGACCATGTCGTCCCCATCGCGAAGGGCGGGCGGAAGACCTGGGATAACATCGTGACGGCCTGCTGGCGGTGCAATAACCGGAAAAGCGGCCGGACACCCGAAGAAGCGAATATGCGTCTCATCAAGAAACCCGTGAAGCCCCGCTGGAGTCCCACGGTCACGATTACCATCGGGATCCGCAATACGCCGGAAAGCTGGCGAGACTATCTGTATTGGAATTTGGAATTGGACGCGGACCCGGCCGAACCTTAGGAGGCTGGTGAAACTCGTTCTCGCGGCGCTCAAGTCCTCCCCGTCGGGAGACATCCATCGGAGCACAGTTACCATCCGCTCGAAGGTGATCGATGCGAACGGCTCAAGCAACGAGTGGTATGTACCTCCTCAGACTTTCGCTTGCTGCGGCCACGGCACATCACCGGTTTGAATAGCCTGCTCCCCATTTCCCTCTCGTCTAGTACACCTTATCGATCGTAATCATCAGATCGCGCCCACCAGGCAGGGTCGGGTTCTTTGCATATCGCCCTTCCATATCTCCAGGTTGCGGCTGGCCGGCTTGGCCATCGCGATCCAGGCGGGCAATCACGTCCACCATGCCCTTCAGCTCGCTGCCCTGCACCATGACGTCCGCATTGGTAATTTCGAACTGCACAGGAAATTTCGGTCCGTCGATCCGTTTGGCGGCGATGGGGCGTGGTGGTCCTGTCGGACGCCGCACGATGACGAACAGCACGTCCGTCGGTTTAACCTGGTCGGCCAAGTTGGGCGCAATCTGCACCTGTCCGGTAATCGATCCTCCGCCCTGTTGCGGTTCTCCGACGTGCGCGATGCCGAAATAGGCCGCCAGCGCCGCAATGCCAATGATGCCCCCGGCCATGCCGAGGGCTCGCCCTGTATATCCAGCCACAATATGCTCCTTGGTTGACTCACCGCGAGAGCGAGGGCGCTCCCGTCATTCAGCGGCCGCATTATACCCAGCTCCTGGCGGAAAGGGGAATGCCGAAGCAGGTTTACGCTGTGAAATCGCCTGTTGTATGATACGCCCTTACGTTGTTGACGCCTTGTTGGAGGATTATCACGATGGCTGCAAATTCTGGCTTTCAAATTTCACTCGATGTGCGTGGTTGGCCGGTTCTGGTCATCGGTGGCGATGAGGAGGCGGCTGAAAAGGTTCAACGGTTATTGGACGCCGGCGCGAAGGTGACCGTGATCAGTCCCACTATGAACGAACCGCTTCGCAAGTTGGCGGCCTCGGCTAAGATCATTCACCGTGGCCGGCATTTTCGCGCGAATGATCTGGAGAGCACCATTCTGGTGTTGAACACGATGCGGGATGACCGTGAACTTTCGCATGCGCTGATGCGGTTGGCTCGTGAACAGAAATTCCTGATCTGGTCCGTCGACCAGCCCGACGTATCGAACGTGGTGATGCCGGCCGTTGTCAGGAGCGGGCATCTTCGCCTGGCGGTCAGCACCAGCGGTCAGGCACCGGCGTTATCCGGATTCATGAAGGAAGATTTGGAACGTATTTTGGATAGTGAGTTTGCCGCATTTGTGGATTGGCTGGGGGAGCTTCGCGAGCAGGCCAAGGCCAATGAACCGGATGCGGAAAAACGCCGCGCACTCCTGCGTGAGGCGTTGGACGGTTTTCGTCTCTTGGGGAAAGTGCAGTACCCCAAGGTGTGGCTCGACCACCGCGCCAGCCAGCAGGCCTCCGTATCACCGGCAACCACCACCTAGAGAGGACGTCGACAGCCATGGTGTTATTGGAATTCAGTATGTCGCCGCTGGGCAAGGGCGAGAGTGTGAGCGAATATGTCGCGCGTTCTCTGGACATCATCGATCGCAGCGGTGTGCCCTATCGGTTGAATCCGATGGGCACGGTGCTGGAAGGGGAGTGGGACGAGGTCATGGCGGTGGTCAAGAAATGTTACATGCGCATGCGCAAGGACTGTAACCGCGTGTCCTGCAGTATCAAGATCGATTATCGCAAAGGGCCGAAAGGGCGGTTGGCCAGCAAAGTGTCCAGCGTGGAATCGCAGTTGAGGCGGAAGTTGAAGGTGTAAGTCTGAGACTTATGGACCCATGCCTTCGGCGCGAGCCTCATAGCGAAGGGTTCCGTCGGTTTTGAAGGTTGCCGAGAGGCTATTGGTCTGTACGGCTAGGTCTTTGAGCGCCAGCTGTTGCACCGTGCCCCGTAACCGTCCCCCTGTTAGGTCGCGGTTCAAGCCATTTTCCAGCGCCTTTCGCATGAGGTCCAGCTCCTCTCGAATGGGAAGCACCAGCCTTCCGGCCAATTCTTGGCGCAGGGGTTCGTGCAGCCATTCTTCGGCCAAGTCCGTGGCCGCGGTGCGCTCCTTGATGGTGTAATCGACTTCTCGAAATAAGATCCGCCCTGTGGACTCATCGTAGACCGGTGTGCCTTTGAGGCGCAGCGTCAAGGGCAGCAGCCCTCGCAAGGTCAACTCCACTCCGACCTGATTACCGAGAGGATACAGCGTCGCTCCGGCAATCTTGATCGTGCCGACACCCAGCGACCATTCCTGGCCGACCACGGCTTCACGCAGACGTTGATTGGCTTCCTCAATCGGAACCTGCAGGGCAAAGGTCACGTGAAAGCCGTCATCCTGGAATCGATCGTGGGCATCAGGCAGGGGCAGATGACGTGAGCCGGGGTTCGCTCCTCTCACCACAGTGGGCCGGGCTGTCACTCCAAAGGCGGCTGCCGGAGTCTCTGACAGAGCCCCTATGCCGGCAGAGGCGACCGCTTCAGGGTTCACCAAGAGCCAGAGCGCTTGGGCTTCATCCAGCAGCAAAGGTTCCTGCAACTCTGTCCAGATGCGTGCCACGGACGGCTTCAGGGTGACGAGGCCGGCGGCTTTTCGATCTGCGGCCGGCAGGACTTTTTGAAGTTCGCCGCGGTAGACCTGAGCCATCAATGGAGCTGCATCCACGCTTTGTCCGGATAACACACATGATCCGGTCGGCTCTACGGCAGCAACCGCGCTCGTCGGCAGCAGGGTATAGCCGCGGCCCTGCGCAAACGTGGTCGCGAGCTGTACCGACAACCGGCCTGTTCCTGCCGTCGCGTCGCGCTGGCCGCATTCAGCTACCTTCGTGAGCGAGCCATCGAGACGTTTTGCATACTCCACTCCAAAGGGAACGGTCGCGCGGGAAAAAAGTCGACCTCCTGCCGTCTTGGAGTCCTGCTCTCCCGGCCAGATTCGATATTTCAAAAAACCTGTGCCGCCGCCCAATGTAATCCACTCACGCGCCGTGGTCCGCTGAGAGGCAATATCGTGGTGGATTCCGTGATAGACCTCGCTCAGGGCAAGCATCGGGATTGGAACATGGATGGTGATACTGGAGACTTGGTCCCGGCGTTGTTGAGAGGTCTCTTTCAGTGCCGCTGCTGCCGAGCCTGAGGCTATGAGATTACCGATCAGGACGATCACACAGAGCCACATCAATCGGGTTCGGCTGAACAGATTCCGTCCATCCATCGTTTCTCCTCATTCCATCCGCGGTGGAAAGTTATCGCCTGAATTGTAGAGTAGGACCTTGTACGAATATGGGGGAACCGGAAACCGAAGGCAAGGGTGCCGATCGCACTATGAGACATACCAAGAGATTGCGCCCAGCGCTTCTCGTGAAGCGCAAATCAGAAGGGCTGTTAGGAAGTCGTGCTGCCGGGAGGAAGGGGAATGTACTGTCGAGGTACGCGAGGACCGATGGCGCAGAGAATTTCATAGGGAATCGTCTGTTGCCATGCGGCCAAGTCGTTTGCCGTGATGCGTTCTTGTCCTTGTTGCCCGATCAGGATGGCTTCATGCCCGATTTCCGCCCCGGGCACGTCGGTCACATCGATCATGGTCATGTCCATGCAGACACGTCCGACTACCGGCGCTCGCCGACCACCGATCAGCACGACGCTGCGGTTCGACAGGAGACGGTTGTACCCATCCGCATACCCGACCGGCAGCACCGCGATGCGGGACGGGCGTGAGGCGATGAACGTACGATTGTAGCTGACACTGTCTCCAGGCTGAACTGTGTGAAGATGTGCGAGGGTCGTTTTCCAAGTAAGGATCGGCTGTACCTCAGACGCCGGGTCATTCTGCGGAAGAGTTTGGTATCCATAGAGCATAATGCCCGGTCGAACGAGTGAATATCGGCTTGCGGGATATGTGACGATAGCTGCACTGTTGGCCGCATGTATCAGTGGGAGGGCGAGGCCTCTCTGCTGCAGTCTCTCAAGGATTTGCTGGAATCGTGCAAGTTGTGCCTCGGTGTGCCTGGCATCGTGATTGTCGGCATCCGCCAGATGGGTCATGAGTCCTTCCAGCCGTAGCACCGCTTGAAAGTCCGGCATGCCGATGAGATCAGGCATGTCCTGCGGAGAGAGGCCGAGGCGACCCATGCCGGTTTCGATTTTGATGTGCACAGGGTAGGGCTTGGCGCCGGACGGGACCTTGTCCGCAAAGGCGTGCACCAGATCGAGTCGATAGAGCACGGGTGTCAGCCGGTGAGCCACCAGGTCTGCAAACTGTGCGGGCATCGTCGCGCCCATCACCAGAACGGCATCGTGAATGCCCGCTTGGCGAAGGGCGATGCCCTCGTCGACGGTGGCGACACCAAACCGGTGGACGGCCAACCGTTGAAGGGCACGGGTCATCTCGACGGCGCCATGCCCATAGGCGTTGGCCTTCACGACGGCCAGCACCTCGGAGTGTGGGGCCAGACGTCGCACGTGCGCGAGATTCTGCGCAAGAGCACCCAGATCGACTGAGACGGAGGTTGAGGGGAAATGAGAGGGCGTGTACACGCAGCCTGTCGTGACGGAAGAAGGCGTCAGACTTCGAGGATTTCGCCTTCTTTCTTCTTCATGACGTCGTCGATCTTCTGGACGTACTGATCGGTCAGTTTCTGGATCTCGGCTTCCGACTTGCGTAACTCGTCTTCGGTCAGTTTGGTGTCTTTCTGAAGCTTCTTGAGCTCTTCGTTCCCATCCCGGCGGAAGCCGCGGATCTGCACTTTCACTTCCTCGCCGTGTTTCTTGCACACCTTGATGAGTTCCTTCCGGCGTTCTTCGGTGAGCGGCGGAAGGGGAATGCGGATGAGCTTTCCGTCGTTCGACGGCGTCAATCCGAGGTCGGAGGTCTGAATCGCTTTTTCGATTTCTCTGATCAGATTCTGTTCCCAAGGCTGAATCGTAATGAGGCGTGCTTCGGGCGTGGCGACATTCGCGACCTGTTTCAGCGGAGTCAACGTGCCATAGTAGTCGACTTTGATCCCGTCCACGAGCGCCACTGATGCGCGACCGGTGCGAAGGCCGGCCAGGTCACGTTTCAAATGTTCGATCGCGTGGTCCATTTTCTCGGTTACGTGCTGTTTCACCGCCTGCGCCGTCGACATCAGCCTCGCTCCTTAACGACTTCCTACGGTGACCACGGTTCCGATGGGATCACCTTGGACGACCCGTTTAAAGTTTCCCTTCTCGGTTAAGTTGAAGACGATCAACGGCAGCCGGTTGTCCATACAGAGGCTGATGGCCGTCGAGTCCATGACTTTCAGATTCTGGGTCAGAATCGACAGGAAGGGGATTTCAGTATATTTCTTAGCTTGCGGGTTTTTGACGGGGTCGCTGTCATAGATGCCGTCGACCTTGGTGCCTTTCATGATGACCTGCGCGCCGATTTCCATCGCCCGGAGCGACGCGGCCGTGTCGGTCGAGAAATAGGGATTCCCCGTTCCACCGGCAAAAATCACCACACGTTTCTTTTCCAAATGCCGGATGGCGCGACGTCGAATGTAGCCTTCCGCCAACTGGCGCATTTCAATCGCCGACTGGACGCGGGTCGACACCCCTTTGCTCTCCAGCGCATTTTGGAGGGCGAGCGCATTCAACACGGTTGCCAGCATGCCCATATAGTCAGCTGAGGCCCGTTCCATGCCGCGCGCACTGGCGGCCAAACCACGGAAGATATTGCCGCCGCCGATCACGACGGCGACTTCAACGTCCATCGCGACGACGTCGGCAATTTCGTCCGCCAGACCTTCGAGAATCGAGGGTTGGATGCCATAGCCCTGCTCACCGGCCAGCATTTCTCCGCTGACTTTCAGCAGGATGCGGCGGTAATGCGCAGAACTCATGCCTGGCCTAATTGGTACCGGGTGAAGCGGCGAATATTCATGTTCTCGCCGATCTTGCCGATTTGCTGTGCGAGCAGATCTTTAATGGTGACCGAAGGATCCTTGATGAAGCCCTGTTCGAGCAAGCAGTTCTCTTGGTAAAACTTTTCCAGCTTGCCGTCGATGATTTTTGGCCAGGCTGCCGGCGGCTTGCCCAATTCTTTGGCCTGTCCTTCGTAAATGCTTCGTTCCTTCGCGACGACATCCGCAGGAATCTCTTCCCGTCTGACACAGGAGGGGTTTGATGCCGCCACTTGCAGGGCCAAATCATTCACGAATGCTTTGAACTGTTCGTTCCGCGCCACGAAATCAGTTTCGCAATTGACTTCGATGAGCACTCCGATTTTTCCACCGGCGTGGATATAGGCGTGGACTAACCCCTGGTTGGTTTCGCGACCGGCTTTTTTCTGGGCTGCAGCCAATCCCTTTTGCCGAAGATAATCGATCGCTTTGTCGATGCTGTTTCCATTTTCGGACAAGGCTTTCTGACAATCCAGAATGCCGGCCCCTGTTTTTTCACGCAGCTCTTTTACGAGGTCACTCAGACTTGCCATGGGCTCCTCAGTTGGTCGAATAGAACAATGCCGACGTGCGGGATGCTGCGTTTACAAGGCTGACACGCCGGCCAGGCGCGCGGTCGGTTTGGCCCCGCTGCCAGCTGGTGCTGCCGCAAATTCAGTTTCTTCATGTTGTGCCCGGAGGTGCGCCCCTTCGAGGCATGCGTCCGCGATGCGGGAAATAATCAACTTGATGGAGCGAATCGCATCGTCATTGCCGGGAATGGGATATTGAATATGGTCCGGATCACAGTTCGAGTCGAGGATCGCAATGACTGGAATTTCGAGCCGGCTGGCCTCGAGGATCGCAATGTGTTCGATCCGCGTATCCAGGACGAATACCGCACCAGGCAACCCACGCATGTTCCGGATGCCCGACAGGTTTTTCTGGAGCTTCACGACTTCCTTCTGCATCTGCCCGAGCTCTTTCTTGGTATGGCCCTGATGAGTCGGGTCAGCGAGGGTCGCCTCCATTTTTTTCATTTTGTCGATGCTGCGACGGATGGTCTGGAAATTGGTCAACATGCCGCCCAACCATCGCTGGTTGATGAAAAACTGATTGGCGCGTTTGGCTTCTTCCTCCAAAATCTCCGCTGCTTGGCGCTTGGTGCCGACGAATAAGACGGAGTCACCGGCTGCCACGGTGTCGCGTGCGAAGGCATAGGCCTGTTCCATGCGCGCGACGGTCTGTTGCAAATCGATGATGTAGACGCCGTTTCGCTCACCGAACAGGAATCGCTTCATCTTCGGATTCCAACGGTTCGTCTGGTGGCCGAAATGGACACCGGCTTCCAGTAATTCTTTAATCGCAACTACTCCCATACCTTCACCTCCCTCCGAAGCCTGCAGAGCGCCTGGCGAACGCCAACGGCGAGGGGGATGTCCCCCTTATTCTCAGGCTGCGCAGCGTGCACATCACGCTGGTTTGGATTTAAATAAGACGTCCCTGATTGTGATGACTCAAGCGGTGAACGATGGGACAGACCCTTCACTGCACGAAAACGCCCGAACGCTAGCATAATCGTCTCTATTTTGCAACCAACCAAGCCTCCGTTACGAGCGATAACTCGCGTTGATGCGCACGTATTCGTAGGATAAATCCGTGGTCCACATGTGTGATTCCGCTTTGCCCAGTCCGAGGTCGACAAGGATGGTAAAGTCTCGTTCTTGGAAGACTTTGGCCAGCCGCCGTTCAGCCGCAGGTCCGAGACCTTGTCCTCGCCGTACCATTGCGACATCTCCAAATTGAAGACTCACGCGCATCGGATCGATGGCGATCCCAGCACGCCCAAGGGCGGCCATGACGCGGCCCCAGTTTGCGTCACCGCCGAACAACGCCGTCTTCACCAAGTTGGACGTGGCAATTGTTTGCGCAACCTGCCGGGCTGCCTGTACGGTCTTTGCCCCTTGGACTTGGATCCGCACAACCTTGGTCACCCCTTCGCCATCCCAGCAAATTTTCAAGGCCAATGTCCGACAGACCGTTTCGACCATCGTGCAAAAACGTTGAAAATCCGCCGACCCTGGTTTGAGTGTATGATTCCCGGCCATTCCATTGGCAAGACACAAGACGGTGTCGTTCGTGCTGGTATCCCCATCGACGGTGATGCAGTTGAACGATTGATCGACGGCCCGGCGAAGCGCCAGTTGTAGCGCGCGGCGACCGATGGCCACATCGGTCGTGAGATAGGCCAGCATGGTGGCCATGTTGGGATGAATCATGCCGGACCCCTTGGCCATCCCGCCGACCGTTACCATTTGTCCTCCGAGTCGAGCGCGCACTGCCGCCTGCTTAGGCTTGAGGTCGGTCGTCATAATAGCCTGCGCCGCCTCACGACCTCCGCGCCGACTAATCCGCGCGAGTAGGGGAGATACCCCTTGTTTAATACAGGTCAGGGGAAGCGCTTGGCCAATCACCCCGGTCGATCCGATGAAGATGGTATGAAGAGGGCTCTGGAGCGCCGTAGCCACCAATTGCGCCATGTCTGTAGCCGCTCGCAGTCCTTCTGGCCCGGTACAGGCATTGGCATTTCCGCTGTTGACGAAAATAGCGCGGCCGATGCCATTTTTCAGATGCAGGCGATCAAGGATCACAGGGGCTGCCACGACTCGATTCGTCGTGAAGACTCCGGCAATGGGTCCTGCTTGCTCAGACACCAGCAGTGCTAAATCGAGCTGCTTCTTTTTCTTGATTCCGCAATAGATTCCGGCAGCCCGAAACCCGAGCGGGGCAGTGACGCCTCCTGGAATAGTTTTCATCTGTCGTCCTGTGTGGGGTGGGAATGGCTCGTATGCGGGCTCACGAATCCAAAAAGCCTAGGGATAGATGCCGGGCGCGACCAAGCCCATCTCTTCAGGGTACCCGAGCATAAGATTCATGGCCTGAATGGCTTGTCCCGCCGCTCCCTTGATCAGGTTGTCGATGGCGGCGACGGTCACGACCCAGCCGGCTCGCGTATCCGTGTGTACCGCGAGATCGCAGTAGTTGGCGCCCCGCACATGTCGTGGATTCGGCATGGCGGTCTCAAGTAATCGCACAAATCGTTCGCCCTTGTAAAAATCACGATAGAGGGCTCTCAATTCAACAACATCCAGCGTTCCTTTCACTCGTGCGTAGGCAGTGCTTAAGATGCCGCGATTCATAGGGACGAGATGTGGTGTGAAGGCGATTGTGACGGTGGTTTCCTGTCCGTCGGCCCTTCGTCCGTCCTTCCTGGCCAGTCCGGAAAGTTCCTGCTCAATTTCAGGAATGTGCCGATGCTGACCGATTTTATAAGGCTCCAGCGATTCGTGAGCTTCTGGAAAGTGGTAGGGCAAGGCAGGAC
>JBDTWG010000053.1:0-14391 GCA_040006855.1 Nitrospira sp. | reverse complement strand
ATGTGCTGGCGGAAAAACGTCTCACCCAACTCTTGGATCCCTGGCGCATGACCCAGGCCGGCGGGCCAGTCGGAAGCGCGGGTGGGTAATCATCATTCGAAGCCGGGCTGCTGGGCATGGCCCGAATCGCCCTGTAGAGCGATGCTGCCGGACTGCCATGGTTTTTGACAGCTTGAGGGCCCCTATGCTAACGTGCGCGAAATTTTGAACGTCTCTGCCGTCAGACGGCCTCGTCTAATATAGATCCAGATTGAAGGGTAGATAAAAGGGTAGATAATGAGTGGAACGGGTTCGGATACAAGCGGGCATGTCGTCATCGTAGTGGGAGCCGGACCAGCCGGAATGGCGCTGGCTAAGAAATTGACGGACGCCGGCCATGAGGTGATTATCCTCAATCGCGACATCAAGTTCGGCGGATTGGCCGAGTACGGTATTTTCCCCAGCAAACTCAAACTGCGCGGCGGCTTAAAGAAGCAGTATTGGGACATGCTTGAGCAACCGAACGTGCACTACTTTGGCAATGTCTCGGTCGGGGCGGGGAAAGACCTCACGGTCGAAGATCTGCGCGGGCTCGGCGCGAGCGCCATTGCATTTTCAATCGGCGCCCAGGGCACGAAAGCCATCGGCGTCGAAGGAGATTCCGCCAAGGGTGTGTTCCATGCCAAGGATGTGGTGTATCACTTCAATCGCTTGCCGGGCTTCGGCGACCGCCCATTCGACATGGGGAAACATGTGGCGATCATCGGGGTGGGCGACGTGATGGTCGACATTGCACATTGGTTGATTCGCTATAAGAAGGTGGAGCGGGTGACTGCCATTGCCCGCCGTGGTCCCGCGGAACGAAAATACAATCCCAAAGAGATTCGCGCCGTTTGTTCGAATATGGACCAGGAAGGAATCGCCCAAGAATTCACCCGCATCAAGGATCGGTTGGCCGCGGTTGGACAGAATGCGGACGAGGTGCTCTCGAGCATGACCGCCGAGTTCACAAAGTGTGAACAAACGGGCAGCGACTCCAAAATGGGCTTTCGATTTCTGGCCTCGCCGAAGCGGGTGTTGGTCGACGAGAACAATCGCGTGCGCGCACTCGAGATGGAAGAGAACAAGTTGGAACCGAAAGGTGACGACACCGCCGCAGTCGGGCTCAAGCAGTATTATGAGTTCCCGGTGGATAGCGTCGTGTTCGCCGTCGGCGATCGAGTCGATGAAACCGTCGGTCTGCCCTATAAGAACGGCGTGTATGTCACCAATCCCAACAAGACCGGCAACGATCCTGATGACGCGCTCTTTCAAGCCTATGATGAAAAATCTGGGAAGATCATCGATGGTCTGTTTCTGGCGGGCTGGGCGCGTAAGGCCAGCGAAGGTCTCGTAGGTATCGCCAAACGCGACGGGGACTGGTGCGCTGAAGTGATCAGCCGTTACCTGGCAACCAATACGTCACGACCCTGCGCGAAGATGACTGACGTCGTCGCCAAACTGCAGACGCTGCTCAAGGAACGAAAGAGTCAGCCGGTGGACCTTGACGGCCTCAAGGTGTTGGACACCGTCGAGAAAACCCACGCCGGTGCACCCGACGCTATCGGGGAATTTAAGTTCGCGTCGAACGCCGACATGTTGGCACATATTGAGCGCGGGCGCGGATAGCCGCTCGCGCGTCAGTCACGCGTCCCCCCATTTCAACTTCTCGCGCAACACTTCGTAATAACTGCTCTCAGGAAAACGGATCAGCCGAGTCAAGTGCTCGGATGCCTTGATTTCAACCGTGTCCCCCTGTGTCATCGCGACCCCGACCTGGCCATCGAGCGTGGCCATCGCCCCGTCGTCTTTGCTCGTCAACACTACCTCAATTTCGGCATTGGCAGGAACAATCAAGGGTCGATGCGTCAACGTGTGCGGACAGATGGGTGTAAGAATCAACGACTGCACCGCCGGATTAATAATGGGGCCGCCGGCGGAGAGGGAGTACGCCGTCGATCCGGTTGGGGTGCTAATGATCAATCCGTCTCCTCGGAGGTTCGTCACGAACTGTCCCTGGAGAGCAATTTTCAGTTCGATCATGCGGGCAAGCGTCCCCTTGCTGATCACCACGTCATTCAGGACCACGCCACGGGCCACAGTTTCCCCATGTCGATGCACGTGGGTTTTCAGCATGAGCCGCTCGTCAAGAACGAAATCATTGGCAAACATCCGCTCCAGCGACGGATACAAATTTTCAAGGAGGACTTCGGTCAAAAACCCGAGGCCACCCATGTTCACACCGAGAATGGGGATCCCTCGCTCTCCGGCCAATCGCGCGGCATTGAGCATCGTCCCGTCACCGCCCAACACGAGCAACACATCCGCCTTACTCGCCAATTGAGTTTTCTGGAATCCACCCTGCTCGCCGAGCAACGTCGTCGACGTGGTGTCTAGGAGTACATCGATGTTGCGAGAACGTAGCCAGGTGACCACGGCTTGAACAGTCGACTTGACTTCCGGGAACTTTGGTTTTGTCAGAATCCCGATGCTTTTGCTTTTCATAATGGATGAAACCGCGGTGGTGCTCAGATGAGAGGCTGGCTGAAAGGTGGGGGATTGTATCGGGATGATTCTTTGGCTGTCAAACAAGAGACCCAAGATAATAGAGATGATGGCATTCACTGAGCGCAGGTTGTTTGTAGAGGCTTCCACACGCTCTGCGTTTTGTTCAATACCTTGACACCCCATATTGCGCTAGTTAGAATCACACATCAGAGTTTTTGAGCCTTTTGACGCGCATTTTATTCATTCACCTAAGGCTTCTCTTACAGACCCCATCACCATAAGGAGGCGGGATGTTCGAACGGTTCACGGACAAGGGTCGCAAGATCATCATCCTGGCACGTGAAGAAGCCGAGCGCCATCAGAACGACTATCTGGGCACCGAACACTTGGTGTTGGCCATCCTTCGCGAGACGGATGGAATCGCGCTAATGATCCTCAAAAAAATGGGGCTCTCGACGGAACAGATTCGGCTCGAAATCGAGCGGAACCTTCCGGGCGGAGGCACGACGATGACCTTTGGGGAAATTCCATTCAGCCCGAGGGTCAAGAAAGTCATCGAGTACGGAGTCGAAGAGGCCCGGTTGCTCGGTCATAACCACATCGGCAGCGAGCATCTGTTGCTCGGTCTGCTCCGTGAAGAAGAGGGGATCGGGGGAAAGATTCTCCGGAGCCTCGGTGCGAACCTTCTCACGGCCCGGCAACTCACCGTGACCTTCCTGAGAAAATCTGCGCCACGTGAGCGTGATCGCAAGAGCAACACACCGGCACTCGATGAATTCGGCCGCGATTTGACTCAACTCGCTCAAGAAGGGCAGTTGGATCCCGTCATCGGGCGCGCCGACGAGATTGAGCGCGTTCTCCAGATTCTCAGTCGTCGCTCCAAGAATAATCCGGTGCTCATCGGCGAATCGGGCGTCGGAAAAACCGCTATCGTCGAAGGACTTGCGCAACGTATCGTCGCGTCTGAAGTCCCGGACAATTTGTTGTCCCGTCGCGTCATCGCGCTTGATCTGGGCTCGCTCGTGGCTGGCACCAAATACCGCGGGCAGTTTGAAGAGCGATTGAAGGTCGTGATGAAAGAGATCGTGCAGGCTGGAAACATCATTATCTTCATCGACGAGCTGCATACATTGGTTGGCGCCGGAGCGGCCGAAGGGTCCATCGATGCGTCGAATATGCTCAAGCCGGCGTTGTCGCGCGGAGAAATTCAATGTATCGGAGCCACCACGCTGGACGAGTATCGTAAGCACATCGAGAAGGACGGCGCTCTCAAGCGTCGCTTCCAGCCGATCCACGTACAGCCGCCCAGCACTGATGAAACAGTGCTCATCATCCAGGGCCTACGAGATCGCTATGAAGAGCACCACGGCGTGGAAATCACCGAAGATGCAATCGTGGAAGCAGTCAAGTTGGCGGACCGTTACATCACCGACCGGTTCCTGCCTGACAAGGCGATCGACCTCATCGACGAAACGGGCTCCCGTGCGAAGTTGCAGACGTATGCGCTACCGTCGGAGCTCAAAGCGCTGGAACAGGAACTGAAAAAAATCTCGCGTGACAAAGAGCTGGCGATCTCGATGCAAAACTTCGAGGAAGCCGTCCGTCATCGCGAAGAAGAAGAGCGTTTGCGAAAATTGCTCGATGAATCCAAGCGCGAGTGGAAGAAGAATCAAGAGAAGCACAAGCCAACCATCGGCAAGGAAGAAGTCGCCTATGTCGTGTCGAAGATGACCGGTATTCCGCTCTTCAAGTTGGAGGAAGAGGAATCCAACAAGTTACTCCGAATGGAAGAGTTTCTTCACAAGCGAGTCATCGGGCAGAACGAAGCCATTTCGGCAGTGGCCCGTGCCATTCGTCGATCCAGGGCCGGCCTCAAGGAAGCGAAGAAACCAATCGGTTCCTTCATTTTCCTCGGACCGACCGGTGTTGGAAAAACGGAGTTGGCGCGGACGCTTGCAGAATTCCTCTTCAACAGCGAGGACGCGCTCATTCGTATCGATATGTCGGAGTACCAGGAGAAGTTTACCAGTTCGCGGTTGTTTGGCGCTCCTCCTGGATATGTCGGGTATGAAGAAGGCGGACAACTCACCGAAAAAGTGCGTCGTCGCCCCTATTCAGTGGTGCTGTTCGACGAAATCGAAAAGGCACATCCCGACGTGTTCAACGTCCTGCTCCAAGTCCTGGACGACGGCGTCCTGACGGACAGCTTGGGACGAAAAGTCGATTTCAAAAATACGGTCGTAATTATGACCTCGAACATCGGCACCAAGTTGATCCAGAAGGGTGTTTCGCTCGGATTCCAAAACGACGAAAAGGGTGGGCAGCTCCTGCGTCGAAAAGAAGAAGTGATGGGAGAACTCAAACGTTCGTTCAGTCCGGAGTTCTTGAACCGTATCGATGAAATCGTGATCTTCCATTCCCTTGAAAAGGAGCATTTGATCCATATCTTGGATATCCTGCTGCACGAACTGAATCTTCGGCTCATCGAGAAAAGTGTCACGATCGAGGTGGAAGATGAGGTTAAGCAGTGGCTCATTAAGGAAGGGTACGAACCGCTCTACGGTGCCCGTCCCATGCGCCGTATCATTCAACGGGCGATCGGTGATCCGCTGTCCGAAGAACTGATCAAGGGCCGCTTCAAGGAAAATAGAAAGATCAAGGTGGTTCTGCGCGACGGCGCGCCGGCCTTCATCGAACAGGAAGCCATGGCGGGCGTATAGCCCGAGTAATTGCTGCGATTCAAGGATCGAATCGTACGTGAGATCCTTTCGAACACCCGACAACCCCCGAGGTCCTGTTCCGGATCCGGGGGTTGTCGCATTTTCATAACGGTACCACGTGCTGAACTATTCCCCTACTGGACAGGGCCTAGGAAGCTTCCACGTGTTGACCTATCAACGATGCGCAGTGCGGCGGGTGCGTCCTTATGACCACCATGCGCGGCTACCCAAGTCCGGCCGGCTTCTGTATGAGTAACCCGATAGCTGCAGATGTCCTCGGGCCGATTCTCGGAATTGAAACCTCCTGTGATGAAACCGCCGCAGCCATACTGGACGGAACAGGTCGCGTGCTGGCCAATGTCATTTCATCTCAACAAACCGTCCATGAGCGATTCGGTGGTGTGGTACCGGAACTGGCCTCGCGTGCCCATATTCAGAATGTGGACGAGGTCACCCGAGCTGCCCTCGAACAGGCGGGACTCGGCTGGCACAATCTCCGCGCTATCGCCGTAACCCAAGGACCAGGGTTAGCCGGAGCACTCCTCGTCGGAATCAGTTACGCTAAATCGTTGGCCTATGCACTGGATATTCCTCTCGTCGGCGTGAACCATCTGGAAGGTCATATCGCGTCGGCATGGATCGACCGTCCGTCCTTTCCCCAGGCCTGCGTGGTGTTGATTGCCTCAGGTGGACATACCCACCTCTTTCAAGCGACGGAAGAAGGCGGTTTCCGTCTCATGGGAAGAACCATTGACGACGCCGCCGGCGAGGCGTTCGACAAGGGCGCACAGCTGCTGGGTCTCGGCTATCCTGGTGGACCCCTGATCGACAAAGCCGCTCGCAACGGTCGTCCCGCTTCCGTGCGTTTTCCTCGTTCACGCGTCCGAACGGGACAACTCGACTTCAGCTTCAGCGGCCTCAAAACAGCCTTGCTCTACCACCTCCAGCGTATGACTCCACAGACCATCACCGAACAACAGGCCGACCTTGCAGCAGCCTATCAAGAAGCCATCGTGGATGTCCTCGTCCGTCAGGCGTTCGCAGCTGTGGAACAATCCGGAGTATCGGCGCTCGCTGTCGTGGGAGGAGTCTCGGCAAATTCACGGCTGCGGGCCAGATTGGCGGCAAGGGCGGCAGAGGAGGGGATTGAGTTAAGCCTGCCGGCGCTCTCCTTTTGCACCGATAACGCGGCCATGATTGCCGCGGCAGGCCGACGAGCCGTTTTGCGCGGAAAACTGACAGCTTTCGATTGCGAAGCGATGCCCAATTTTGCGCTACCTTCACCCACCGACGCCAGCACTGGCGGCGCCAGGCAATGACGTTCGATTACCAAGGAGTACGGCTATCCCAACAATCCACGGACAAGTCAGCGGGCTAAAGGCCAGTCATCTCTCGGCGTTAGAGCGGTTGTATCGACGACGTGTTCCCGCGTCGGTCATCATCACACCCGAGCTGGCGCGCACCGCCTGCCAACTGACACGAGAGATTCGGCGTCCTGTCGGACTCCTGATCACACGCCGCGGTGTCATCGAACAGGTGCTCGTGGGAGCCGGCTGCGCACCCACATTCGAATCTCTGGCAAAGTTTCGGGTCGGCTCACATTCCCTCCGTGGTCTCCGGCTGATCCGCACCCATCTTCACGACGACCCATTGAGCCAGGACGATTTGACCCATCTGGCGCTCCTGCGATTAGACCTGATCGGGGTCCTGGGTGTAGACGAACAGGGCGAGCCCAGTCTGCTACATCTGGCTCATCTCCTTCCGCCCAATCAGCAGGGCGAAGTCTGCCGTCTTCTGAAGCCCGTCTCGTTCCATGATCTGGACCTTCAACTGGACACCTTCCTGCATGCGCTCGAAAATGATTTGCAGCGATCGGACACTAAACATGACGTCGCCGCAGGCAGCGAATCGGCCATTCTGGTCAGCGCGGCACCCAAGAGTCACGCCGAACAAGAGGAGCATTTGGAAGAGTTGAACGAGCTGGCTGAATCCGCCGGGGTCCGCGTACTGGACCGAATTGCACAGCGCACCCATGAGGGATATGAGCGGTATTTGCTCGGGAAGGGCAAACTCAAAGAGGTTGTGATGCGCGCGCTTCAGAAAGGAGCCGACCTCGTGATCTTCGACCAGGATCTCGCCCCGGCGCAAGCCCGCGCCATTTCAGAGGTGACGGAGCTCAAAGTAATCGATCGCACCCAGCTTATTCTGGATATCTTCGCCCGACGTGCCCACACCCGTGAAGGGAAGGTTCAAGTAGAGTTGGCCCAACTTCGATATCTTCTGCCGCGACTGTCCGGGCACGGCACCTCGTTGTCGCGCCTCGGAGGCGGAATCGGCTCGCGCGGTCCCGGCGAAACCAAGCTGGAGACCGATCGCCGCCGCATCCGTGACCGCATCGCGCATCTGGAGCGGGAGATCGACGATGTGGCCCGCCACCAGGACCAGCGCCGATCTCGACGCGTGCGCCAGGGGCTTCCGATACTCTCCATTGTCGGCTATACCAATGCGGGCAAATCGACCCTGCTCAACACCCTGACTCACAGCCAGATCCCGGCGCAGGATCGCCTCTTTGAAACGCTCGACACGACCAGCCGCCGACTTCGTTTTCCTCATGATCGCGAAGTCATCGTGACCGATACAGTGGGTTTCATCCGGGACCTCCCCAAAGATCTGGTCGGCGCCTTTCGCACCACATTGGACGAATTGCGGGATGCCGACATACTCCTGCACGTGGTCGATGCCTCTGCTCCCAACGTCGATCAACAGATCACCGCCGTCGAAACCGTCTTGCAATCGCTCAACCTCGACACGATTCCCCGCGTCATGGTCCTGAACAAATGTGACGAACTCTCAGCACACGAGGCCGGTGTCCTCTGCGAACGGTATCACGCGATCGGGATCTCGGCGCTGAACCGGGAAAGCCTGCGCCCGTTGATCGCGCACCTCGAAGCCCTCTTACCTGCCATCCCGACACCTCCGGGACACGAGGAAGATCCGGACCAGCCGCCCAAAGACCTGGTGCTTGCATCTCACTCCTGACCTCTGCACAATTGGCCGCCACCACACCGCATCATGAAAGTAGCCAGAACAGATCAACCGGCCGGCGCGACAGCCAAGCGCCGCCTCGCACGGATCTTGACCGCGTTACGCGCAACCTCACCGTCGATGAAAGTCGAGCTCGACCATCGCACGGCGTGGGAGCTGTTAGTCGCCACCATCCTGTCCGCGCAATGCACCGATCAGCGGGTCAACCAGGTCACGCCGAACCTGTTTCGCCGCTACCACCAGCCCCGCGACTATGCCGCAGCCGACCCTAAGGAATTGGAAGCCCTCATACGGCCGACCGGGTTCTTCAAAACGAAAGCCAAGAACCTCATCCAATGTGCTAAGGTCCTGACCGAGCGGTTTCACGGGAAGGTTCCCGATACGATGGAAGCACTCACCACTCTACCGGGGGTGGGGAGAAAAACCGCGAATGTCATACTAGGGAACGCATTCGGAAAACCAGGAGTGGTGGTCGATACCCACGTGAAACGAGTGGCCGGACGACTCCAGCTGACGCGCCATACGGATCCGACTAAGGTCGAATTGGATCTTCAGCAGTTACTACCCGAAGACCAGTGGACAGAAGGCTCGCAACGACTGCTTCTGCATGGACGATATGTCTGCCTCGCTCGTACGCCGAAATGCCGTCAGTGTTCCTTGTATACCGATTGCCACTGGGAAGGGAAAATCGCACGATGATTCGAAGTATGACCGGGTATGGCAAGAAAGATGACACGTCCAAACAAGCGGGAGTCACTGTGGAGATCCGCTCGGTGAACCATCGGTTCCTGGAAGTATCCGTCAGAGTTCCTCGCTCCCTCGCCCAGTTGGAGGATCAGATTCGAAAAACCGTGCAGCAACACTGTCTCCGCGGGCGGGTTGATGTGTCCGTCTCCGTGCACAACAATGGCAACGGGCTCAAAACAGTTGAGATCGATCAAGCGCTGGCAAAGCAATACCACGCCGCCCTCAAGAAACTTCAAAAAACACTCGGAATGCGGGGGGCCCTGGACATTTCGGTACTCGCCGGGTTTCGCGACATCGTGTCTTTGTCCGATCAACCAGGGGATGCTGATCAGGTGAGCAAAACCGTCCTGCGCGTGCTCGGGGGAGCAGTGACGGATTTGGACCGAATGCGCCGACGGGAGGGGGAGGCGCTCGCCAAGGACCTGGCGATCCATTTGGAAGCCATCCGAACGGCCAAGACCGCCGTGGCAAAGAAGGCGCCCGTATTGGCTCAAGAGGCGTTCGACCGCATGAAAACCAGGGTTCAGACCTTACTGCAGGGCGAGGTCCCGGATCAAGCCCGTCTCCTGCAGGAACTGGCCGTATATGCCGATCGCTCCGATCTATCAGAAGAATTGGTCAGACTTGAGTCACATATGCTACAGTTCGACCAGACGCTCAGAAGTAAGGAGTCGGTGGGGAAGACGTTGGAGTTCATCCTGCAGGAAATGGGGCGCGAAGTGAACACTATCGGCTCGAAAGCGAATGACGCCGATATTGCCGCATTGGTCGTACGCATGAAGGCCGAACTAGAAAAATTACGCGAACAAGTTCAAAATGTGGAATAGGATCGGCTGCCGCGCCGACGCCGAATAATCTATGAGCACCGCGCCCATTCCCTCTCACGACAAACCGGCTCAAGTGCGCCGTGGCATTCTATTTGTTATTTCCGCCCCATCCGGCACCGGAAAGACGACGCTGTGCAAACAGATCGCCGCCCAGGTCCCGGGTCTCTGGCACTCGATCTCGTACACGACCCGCAAGCCACGCCCCGGTGAAGTGGAGGGACAGGACTATTACTTTCTCGATGAGACCACATTCCGGCACATGATCGATCGCAACGAATTCGTCGAATGGGCGCACGTGTACGGCAATCTATATGGCACTCCCCGCAAGGTCTTGTCCGATAAACTGGAGCAAGGCATCGATGTCCTGCTTGAAATCGACGTGCAAGGCGCACGTTCGGTCAAAAAGAAGTTCGAGGATGCCGTGTATATTTTCATTCTCCCGCCGTCGTTCGACACACTTCGGACGAGGCTCCAAAACAGGGCCGGGGACTCACCGGATGAAATTCAACGTCGCTTGCACAAGGCGAAAGAAGAAGTCTGGAGTTACCGGGAGTATTACTACATCGTCCGGAACGACGACCTGAAACAATCGATGAAAGAGCTCGAAAGCATTTTTCTAGCGGAACGGATCAAGACCAAACGGTTGAACATGACTTGGCTGGAAGAAAAGTTTATTCTCGACAAAGAGGGAAAGCAGGGGAATTCTTCCTCTGCCCCCGCATCAAAGGAGCACATGCACCATGGGTGATATGTTAAGTCTGCTACCGCAATACGCCACCGGCGAGTTCGATTCACGACACCGCCTGGTGATCATCGCGGCACAACGTGCCAAGCAGTTGGTGCAAGGCGCCCGTCCCGCCGGTCCGTCAAAATTTACGAAAGAGACCAGCATCGCGCTCGATGAGGTCTTGCGGCATAAAGTGAAGTTCCTCATTGGCAAGGAAGCTCGCGACGCGATCAAGGAATCGAAACGCGTCAAAGAAGGCGAGACGGAGCGTTTGGCCATGATGACCGGAGAAGATGCCAAGGAAATCAAGAAAGAATTGAGCGTCTACGTCGACGACAGCGTCAAACCTGCTCCTCCACAGGGCGAAGAGTAGTCTCCCTCCGTGCAGACTGGCGGCCCCTCTCTCACCGGTCTTCGTATCGTGCTCGGTGTCACCGGGAGTATTGCGGCCTATAAGGCCTTGGGGCTCTTGCGTCTGCTTCGCCGTGAATCGGCCGATGTCAGCGTCGTGATGACGGCAGGTGCCTGTCGATTTGTCACCCCGTTGACCTTCGAGGTGTTGTCCGGCGCCCATGTGGCCACGGATCTGTTCGAAGCCCACCAGGAAATGCTGCACCTGTCTCTTCCGGATCAGGCCGATGCCATCCTCATCGCGCCGGCCACCGCGAATTGTCTGGCCAAGGCCGCGCTCG
The DNA here is from genome assembly GCA_040006855.1 of Nitrospira sp. Lineage (GTDB taxonomy): Bacteria > Nitrospirota > Nitrospiria > Nitrospirales > Nitrospiraceae > Nitrospira_A. The sequence continues at coordinate 3,107 of JBDTWG010000053.1, read as the reverse complement.
GCCTTGCCGATGATCTCTTATCCACAATGCTCCTAACGACGCAGTGCCCCGTAATCATCGCTCCAGCGATGGACGGGGATATGTGGCAACACCCATCCGTCGTGGAGCATGTTGCCACCCTTCGACGTCGCGGAGCCATCATCGTGGAACCGGAAGAAGGCCCCCTGGCCTCCGGCTGTGTGGGGCAGGGACGGTTAGCCGGTGAGCAGAACATCCTCGCCACGCTCCAGCTAGCGGTTCGTCCACGCCGAGATTGGAGCGGCCGCCATGTTCTAATTTCTGCCGGACCCACGCAGGAAGCCATCGACCCCGTGCGTTATATCTCCAACCGATCCTCAGGCAAAATGGGTTATGCCCTCGCCGAAGCGGCGAAGAAGCGGGGAGCTGACGTGTGGTTGGTCTCCGGCCCCACGGCCCTTCAGCCACCCAGCGGAGTCGAAGTGCACGCCGTGACGACGGCCGAAGACATGAAGAGGGCGGTTCTCAGCCGATTGACATGGAGCCATGCCGTGATCATGGCTGCCGCGGTCGCGGACTTTCGTCCCGTACGGCCCTCTCTCCAAAAACTCAAAAAACAACACCGTCCGATCACCAGCCTCTCGCTGGAGCCGACCACTGACATCCTCTTGGAACTATCCGAGCGCCGAACGACTCAATTGCTCGTCGGATTTGCGGCAGAAACTGAGGATCTCCTTGCCCATGCACGGGAAAAGCTGCATGCTAAGGGCGTTGATTTGCTCGTCGCGAACAACGTCACCGCTGCCGGAGCTGGATTTGGGTCAGACACCAACCGCGTGATGCTCTTGGATCGTACTGGACAGACCGAGGAGCTGCCGTTGTTATCCAAACGAGATGTGGCCGACCGGATTCTAGACCGTATGCTGATGCTGCAAACCGTTCCACGGGCATTGGGAAAGTCGTCGCGAGCGCGAACCTCTCGCAAGGAGTGAGCGTGGCTTCCTCACCGCGTATCGATCCGTCCATTGCCGCTCACATCGATCGTCTGGCAACCGCTGTTGCCAAAGATCCCCGCTCTAAAGAGTTCGTTCCACTCGCGGATGAATACATCAAAGCCGGCATGTGGCAAGAAGCCGCCGCCGTGCTTGAAGACGGTCTCAAAGCCTATCCAGGTTTTGTCACTGCCATGGCAGCGCTAGGTCGAGTGTACGATCAACTGGGTCAGCCGGTGAAGGCGAAGGTGATCCTCGAAGAAGTCGTCAAGCAACGTCCGGATAATCTCCGCGCGCATCGTATTCTGGCCAAACTCTATCAGGCTGAGGGCAAGGCGGACTTGGCGTTGCGATCCTGCGCCGCGATCTTGGGCGTCAATCCGTCCGATGAAGAGGCGCTCTCGATCAAACGGAGCATCACCGGCGCCCCCGATGAGCGTCCGCAATCCAAGCGTGACAAGAAACGCACCGGCATGGAAACCAAAGCAGCGCCGGTGAAGGAGACCGCTCCTTCCGGCATGATGTCAGAGTGTCCGACCCCGGTGTCGGCTCTGTCGCCCGAAGCGGCACCCGAACCTTCCAGCATGAAACATGCGGCAACGATCGCCCGCCTAGAAGCCTGGCTACGAACGATTCGATCACATCGTCAGACCGACCCCCATCGAGTCTAGCTGGTCGCACCTGCCTATCGATCCCGTATAGAGCGTTTGACCCATCCAGGACAGCCTGTTAGAATGCCGCCGCTGCTGACTTTGCCTATCCACTGCAGCTGACTGTTAACCGAGACGTGCGATCGACACATGCTGCGGCTACTTGTGCTTCATGGGCCCAATCTCAATCTCCTGGGGACGCGAGAACCATCCGTCTATGGCCACCTGTCGCTGGCAGACATCGACAAGTCCATCGCTCGTCATGCCGCCACCCTGGGGATTGCGGTACAGAGCAAACAGACGAATGTGGAAGGAGAATTGGTGACCTGGATTCAAAACGCCAGGGGCCACTTCGACGGAATTGTGATTAATCCGGCCGGTTATACGCATACCAGTATCGCGATTCGTGATGCGATTGCCGCGGTCGCCCTGCCGACGGTCGAAGTACATCTCTCGAACATTCATCAGCGGGAGGAGTTTCGCCATCACTCCTTCATCGCAGGCGTGGCCCTCGGACAGATTTCCGGATTCGGCCCGACCGGCTATCTCTTAGCTCTGGAAGGGCTTCTCGCACATCTCGACAGCCATCGTAAGCCATCGCGTTCGCGCCCCGCATCGAGTAGAAAAACCACGGCCTCGCGCCGTTGACCTTTGTCGTACCAAGGAGTGTTGTTGTGATTTCGACCGCAGAGTTTCGAAACGGCAGTCGTTTGATGGTGGAGGGGCAACCCTTCTATATCGTAGAGTTTCAGCACGTCAAACCCGGAAAGGGTGGGGCATTCGTAAGGACGAAACTGAAGAGTTATCTCACGGGCAACGTCCTGGACCGGACCTTCCGCTCCGGTGAACGGTTCGAGGATCCCGACCTCGAGGAATGCGACATGCAATTCCTCTATGCCACCAATGACTCGTACACCTTCATGGATACGGCTTCATACGAGCAATCGACCTATGAGAAGAGTCAGCTGGGGGACAATGCGGATCTCCTCAAAGAAAATATGATCGCCAAAATCCTCGTCTATCAACACCGGCCGATTGCCGTCGTGTTGCCGAACTTTATTGAGTTGAAGGTTGTCGACGGCGAGCCAGGTGTGCGTGGCGATACGGCCTCGGGCGGCAGCAAACCGGTCATCGTCGAAACCGGCGCGACGATCAAGGTTCCCCTCTACCTGGAAATCGGCGTGACCATTCGCATTGATACCAGAACTCGGGAGTTTGTGGAGCGCGTGCGTTGAGTCCATCACGTAAGCAGAGCGGAAAACGTAAGGCTGCCGGCAAACCGATCGTGCTGCCGAGCGCGTTCGCGCCTCGATCGCCGGGCTCGGAGACGCTGTTGTCCCCAGACCAGGCCGCTCAGATTCAGCAATTGGCCGATCTGCTCAAACGCAATCACCTCACTGAATTAGAGATTGAGCGGAGCGGGACGCGTATCCGCATCAGGCACGAGCCGGCAGTCAGAATGGCGCCGCCCCAGACGGTGGAAACCTCTCTGAGCCAGACGACCGCT
>JBDTWG010000052.1:0-14443 GCA_040006855.1 Nitrospira sp. | reverse complement strand
ACGAACTTTCTCAACAATATCCTCGCCAAACGCGAGTCGATCGCGGCCGGCACCTTCGACAGCCTCCTCTTAAACTGGCGGGAGGAATTGACCGAATGTACGATCAGTAATCTCTTTTTCGTGTCGGGCCGAACGTTACACACGCCGGCCTTGGAATGTGGCATCTTAGATGGCATCACCCGGACCATCGTCATGACTCTGGCACAGGAAACGGGACTGCCCATAGAGGAGGGGCGCTATCAGGTCGCCGCCCTCCGTCGGGCTGATGAATGTTTTTTGACCAATACCACCATGGAAATTATGCCGGTCACCCGGATCGATGCCTTTTCTATCGGCAATGGCCTACCCGGCCCCCTGACCCGCCGGCTTCAGGCGGCCTTTGCTGCAAGCCGAACGCGATTCCTCGAGTCGGTTTCGTAACACATCATCCATTAACAGCATATTATGAGGCAGTTATATCGCCTGAACTCGTTTCGGGTAGAGACAGAGGGTTTTGACAGGTAGGGGGTCCGATGCTACGGTTACAACAGAGGAACTGGACCCCGAGCTCTCACCGGACTCTCAAGCCACATGACCCATGTCAGCCGAACAATGCCGGTCCTGTGGGTCGCTGCGACCATGCTCTTGGCCGCACTGCCCGCCGGAGCAGACGTTTATCAGTACATTGATGCCAATGGCACTATTTCCCTCACCAATGTCCCGAATGATCCGCGATACCGACGAGTTGTTTCAGCACTCCCTCGTTCGCGCACCGTTATCTCTGCTGGTGAATTGGAACCGGTCATTGCGCGACATTCCCGAGCCCATCGTCTCCACCCAGCCCTGATTCGTGCGGTGATCAAGACAGAATCCGACTTCGATCCTTTGGCCGTCTCGCGCGCCGGCGCGATCGGGCTCATGCAGCTGATGCCGCAGACCGCTGTGCGTTTGGAAGTGCGGGATTCATATAATCCGGATGAGAATATCGGCGGCGGGACGAAATATTTGCGGCAGCTGCTCGACCGCTTTGACGGAAATCTGCCTCTGGCCTTGGCCGCCTACAATGCTGGAGAACATGCCGTGGAGCGCTATCAAGGACTTCCTCCGATCGCGGAAACCAGGCAGTATGTCAAAAAGGTTCTTCGATACTATCGAACGTTTCTTACGAATGACCAGCTTTCTTCCTCCCGGTCGTACCGCCACCAGGCGCTTGAGGCGCAAGCACGAGGTCTTGGTCCCTCCGTTGCTTCCCGCTAGCCTCTGCGGACAGGAGCAACAATTGGCTGTGTTGCCGCCAGCCAGGGCGATTCGCGTCCGCGAAATCTGACCGATAATGAGCCCCGACGCTATTCTCCCTCCACAGGGCCGCATCCGTGATACAGCGTGCGACTTGCACCATATTTTTCACTTCAAGCGCCGCCCGTGAGGCGAACGGTTTCGTCAGTAGCCGCATCCATCGCGCGAGTTGCGCGGAGGCGCTGATCAAGGAATCGCCTGAGCGCACCAACCCCACCTTCCCCCACATCAGGCGGCGAAGTGAACTCCTGAGCTTCTCCGGATCATCGAAATCCGTCGGCCGGCCTCGTTCCAGGTCTTCTACGGAAGGCATCTCAGCCGGCCCCGCGAAGTGCCCCGCGTGGGCCACCGCCGCCTGAGCCGCGCGCATCCCAAATACCAATCCCTCCAGCAACGAGTTGCTGGCCAAGCGGTTCGCGCCATGGACTCCGCTGCAGGCGACCTCACCCGCCGCATACAGACCGGGCAGCGTCGTCGCGCCCTTCACATCCGTCCACACCCCGCCCATCATGTAATGCGCGCTGGGTGACACCGGAATCCATTCTTCCGTCATGTCGATGTCATACCGCAGGCAGGTTGCGTAGATGGTAGGAAATCGCCGTTTCACGAAGGCTGCGCCCAGGTGCGTGACATCCAGATAGACATGGCGCGCGCGCGTCGCCGCCATCTCAGACCAAATCGCCCGCGACACGATATCCCGTGGCGCCAGTGCGCCGTCCGGATGGTACCGCTGCATGAACAACTCGCCCTTGATATTGCGAAGCTGACCACCCTCTCCGCGAATGGCTTCCGATAAGAGGAACGGCGGGCTCGACGGCAGATACAGGGACGTGGGATGAAATTGCACGAACTCCATGTCCATCAACAACGCGCCGGCCCGAAGCGCCATCGCCATCCCATCACCCGTCGCGTTGCCCGGATTCGTCGTCCGCGCATAGACCTGCCCCGCCCCGCCGGTGGACAACACCACAGCGCTGGCCGGCAAGGCCGTCCGTTCGCCCGACAGCTCATTCAGAACAATGGCGCCGCAGCAGCGTCCATCGATGACCGCCAAATCGACTGTGAACCGACGATCCAGTCGCTGAATGCGCGGCTGCCTGGCCGCGTGGGCCATGAGCGCGCGCACCATCTCGTTTCCGGTGGCGTCGCCGCGAGCGCGCAAAATACGGCTTCGGCTGTGCGCCGCTTCGCGCGTGAAGGCAAATCGCTTTCCGATTTTATCAAACTTCGCGCCCCACGAGATTAACTCTTGGATCCGTTCCGGCCCCTCCTCCACCAACACACGCACGGCTTCTCGACGGCAGAGCCCATGCCCGGCTTTAAGCGTGTCCGTCAGATGACTACCGACGTCATCTTCTTCGCTCAGCGCGACTGCGACCCCGCCCTGGGCATACATCGAATTGCTTTCCAAGGGATGTCCCTTGGTCAACATCAGCACGCGGCCGACACGGCTGAGTTCGATGGCAGCCCGCAGGCCGGCGACGCCGCTCCCGACGACGAGAAAATCGGTTTCAATTGTGTGAGACGACGGTCTTGCAGACATTACTGAGGCTTGGCTTGGCCGCGAGCGGGGTCTTCACCAACAGTCGCTCGCATGCCCATGCCGAACGGGAGATCGCCCTGAGCTTCCCGCAGAAGAATTGATTGCGTCCCCACCCAGGCCAGCCGCCCATGGCCCCGCTGACGCGTGCCCGACTCAGCGGGATCCCGCTTCCACTGACCTTGCCAATGGACGAACACGTCGATGTTCTCCCCCTCGATGAGGATGCGCTCAATCGAAAATTCCAGCTGAATGTCGCGAAAGGTATCGAAGTCGCTGTGAATCTCTCGTTGCAGTTGATCCAAATTCCCCGACGGTAAGAAGAGCGCCTCCAGGCCACTGCGGTCCCGCTCTACGTACGATTTCCGCAGCGACTCAACCGCCTTGTCGATGCGAAGAATGCGGTCGTGATCATCTTTGTACTGAATGGTTTTCCCTGCGCATCCCACGATCAACGTCAGCATGAGGCCCACAAGAAGGCGCCGATGCAGAGCGGTGCGCGACGAGCAAAATTTGACCATGGCGCAGTATAGGAACCTTGACGGAAAGAGGCAAGCTGAGCGCAGCAGACCAGTCGTCATCACCACTTCCACCCCGTCAGGCGGCACACCGACAATCAAAACGTCAGAATCTTGGCTTGCTTTTTGGAATGAAACGCACTAGACTCCCGCGCCTAGCAGTTGGAGATTGAATGTTATGGCGAGTGTTCTCAAGAAACGCCGGAAGAAGATGCGCAAGCACAAGTATAAGAAGTTGCGCCGGCGTCAGAAATTCTTGCGTCGCAAGAGCTGAGCTCATCACGACATAATGGACGGAGGGATCCGTGCCCGAGGGGAAAAAAGTTCGCATCCGCGTTCGAACGGTGAACTGTATCTATGTCGGGGATTTTCTCATCCCGCCCATGCGTAATCGCGTGTCGGACGCGATCAACGAAGAGCAGCGGCTGTTTATCAGCCTGACTGACGTGTTGATCAACGACAAGGATCGGTCCGACTTCGTGGCGATCAATAAGAACTTGATCGAGTCGATCGCCCAGCTCTAGCACGATCCCACCTCATCGCGAAAGGCGTATCGTATTCGTGCACCGCAGGCCACGCGGTACGCTCCGCACGTGTCCCCGCTGAACGATTGTCGTAACACCCATGTTTTCGTTTAAACGATTCTTTCCTTTTCTCAAGCCATACTTCCCTCGGATGCTCGCCGCCGCCCTGATGGTCATGGTGGTCGCAGCCATCAACCTGGCCCTGCTTCGTCTGGCTGGATCGCTGTGGGATGTCATCACCGTTCAGCATGATGCCGCGCGCATGACGCAGATGATCCTGCTGTTCCTAGGCCTGGTGCTGTTGCAGGGATTCTGTTCGATGGGACATAGCTACCTGACGTCCTGGGTATCGCAGCGCGTCATGGCGGACTTTCGGACGCATCTCTTCGCGCATCTCCAAACCCTATCCGTGAACTTCTTCTCGAAGCGCCGGACGGGAGAACTGATGTCCCGCCTCATGAACGATGTCACCGTGATTCAAAACGTCGTCACCGATACCCCCATCGATGCGGCCAAACAAATCGTCACCTTCATCGGCGGCGCGGGCTTCCTGTTCGCCATGAACTGGCAACTGTGCCTGCTGATCCTGGTTCTGCTCCCGCTGCTGGTGGTTGTGGCCAAACTCTTCGGACGGCGACTGCGAGCGCTCTCGACGACGATTCAGGACCAAACCGCTTCCGTCAGCACTCTGGTAGAAGAGGTGATCGCAGGGATCCGCGTAGTGAAATCATTCGTCCAGGGCAAACGTGAAGAGCAGCGCTTTGTCGCCCAGGTGCAAACCGCCATGCAGCTGGCGCTCCGCCGAGCCACCATTATGGCGTTGTTCGTGCCGACGATTACCTTTGTGACGTTCGCCGCCGCAGCCGCCGTATTGTGGTACGGGGGACAGCAGGTCATCGACGGAAGCGTATCACCCGGCGACCTCTTCGCCTTTGTCCTGTTTGCGGGGATTCTCATCGGACCGTTCGGGTCGGCGGCCCGCGTGTTTGCACAGATCAAGGAAGCCCAAGGCGCGATGCAACGCGTGTTCGAAATACTCGACACCCACGCCGAAATTGCCGATGCGCCGGGAGCCGTGGAGTTGCCTCCCGTCCGCGGCCATGTGCGCGCGGAAGGCATCAGCTTCGCCTACGATACCAGACAGCCGGTGCTTTCGGATGTCTCCTTCGAAGCCAAACCGGGTGAACTCATTGCCATTGTGGGTCCCACCGGCTCGGGCAAGACGACGATCATCAATCTCCTCCATCGATTCTATGACCCGACGGCAGGCAGACTCACGGTCGATGGTCACGACGTGCGAGACGTACGCCTCGATAGCCTGTACCGACAAATCGCACTGGTACCCCAGGAAACAATCTTGTTCGGGGGGGCAATCCGCGACAATATTCGGTATGGACGCGAGGACGCCCCCGAAGAGGACATCATCGCCGCAAGCCAAGCCGCGCATGCGCATGAATTCATCGTCGGATTTCCCGACGGCTACGAGACAATCGTGGGTGAGAAGGGCATTAATTTATCCGGCGGCCAACGTCAGCGCGTGGCGATTGCGCGAGCCATTTTAAAAAACCCGCGGATTCTCTTGCTCGACGAGGCGACCTCCGCCCTGGATACCGAATCGGAACGGCTGGTCCAACAGGCGCTGGAGCGCCTCATGGCCAACCGCACCACCTTCGTCGTCGCGCATCGACTCAGCACCATTCAGCGTGCCGATCGCATTCTGGTTCTGAATAAGGGCAGGATCGTGGAGGAAGGCACCCATGCGGCCCTGCTGGAACAGCAGGGAATCTACCATTACCTCTACACCCTGCGACTGAGTGAACTTCCGGCTTAACCTCACGGTGTTCCTAATGCTCACGCGCTTCCTGACGATACTCAGCCTGTGGGCGACGCTCTCGCTCCCGGTAGCCACTCTTTTCGCCCAGACACCACTCCCTCGGCCTGACCACATTGTGCTCGTGATCGAAGAGAATCACTCCTTCGGCCAGATCATCGACTCGCCGGCGGCGCCGTATTTCAACGAACTCATCCACCAGGGTGCGCTGCTGACCAATTCTTACGGCATCACCCATCCGAGCCAACCGAATTATATCGCGCTGTTTGCCGGTTCCACCGAGGGGATCATCGCGAACAATTGCCCACTCGTGCTGACGGCCCCCAATCTTCGCAGCACCTTGGCACAAGTCGGACGATCCTTCGGCGGCTATTCGGAAGATCTTCCTGCGGTCGGCTCGACAGACTGCATCGTGGCCTCATACGTGCGCAAACATAATCCTTGGGTCAACTGGCAGTCGTCGCCGGTCAACCAAGTTCCATCGACCGAAAATCGCCCCTTTTCCGACTTTCCCACGGACTTCAACGCGCTGCCGACTCTCAGCATCGTCGTTCCTAATCAACAGAACGATATGCACGACGGGAAAGATCCCGATCGCATCCAACGGGCGGACCAGTGGTTGAAAGCGCATCTAAGCCGCTATGTTCAATGGGCCGAGAGCCACAATAGTCTGCTGATTGTTACCTGGGATGAGGACGACGGAAAATCAGACAATCACATTCCGATGATACTCGTGGGGCCGATGGTGCGTCGTGGTCGTTACGATGAACGAATCGATCATTACGGCTTAGTGCGCACGATCGCAGAGATGTACGGAGCGCAACCGATCGGCCTGAGTCGGCAGGCCCGCCCACTCATCACCATTTGGAACGGGTCCGCCTCCGCCCGCTAGCACGTAGCCTTCACACCTCCCCGCCTCCGGCCCCACGCCTTCCACAATTCCATGACCACGAAGGGCAAGAGGCCACAGCCTGCCATCAGCCACCATTCATCGGCTCGAAGCGGGACCACTTTAAAAATCTCTTGTCCCCAGGGACTCAACAGAATCCCCGCCTGCAACAGGGCTGACAGTACTACCGCAGCCACCAGCGCCCGATTGGTCATCACTCCGATCTGAAATACAGAATACCGTTCGTGACGGCAGCTGAACGCGTGCAGAAGCTGCACCAGTACGAGCGTCGTAAAGGTCATGGTCCGCGCGAAGGACACCTCATCCTTCAGCATCGACAGGGAAATACCGAATACGGCAAGGGTCGAGACGGCCATCACAATGCCTTGGAGACATACGGCCAGGAATCGTTCACGATCCAACAACCGGGCCTGAGGATCTCGCGGCGGTCGCTTCATCACATCAGGGTCTTTCGGATCGACGGCGAGGGCCAAGGCCGGGAACCCGTCGGTGACCAGATTAATCCACAAAATATGGATCGGAAGAAGCGGCAGGGGCCAACCCAGCAGCGTGCTCCCCAGCATCACCAGCACTTCGCTCAAATTGCACGACAGGAGATAGTGAACGGCCTTGCGGATGTTGTCATAGATGCCCCGGCCTTCTTCGACCGCTGCGGCAATCGATGCGAAGTTGTCATCGGTCACGACCATATCCGACGCTTCCTTCGTCACATCCGTCCCGGTCATACCCATGGCGATTCCGATATCCGCTTCGCGCATCGCGGGCGCATCATTCACACCATCACCGGTCATGGCGACGACGGCCCCTCGTGAGCGCCAAGCCTTGACGATTCGAAGCTTGTGCTCCGCTGACACCCGCGCATAGACGGAGATATCCTGCACTCGTTCGGCCAGCTCGATATCGGTGAGCGCATTCAACTCAACACCGGACAGCGCATGCGTCGGCCCGCTTGGAAAGCCCGCCTCGCGAGCGATCGCGATGGCTGTCTCCTTATGATCACCGGTGATCATCACTGTGCGTATCCCCGCCGACCGACAAATATCTACGGCCACCTTGGCTTCAGGGCGTAACGGATCTTTCATGGCAGCCAATCCGAGGAAGACCAACTGCTGCTCGATCACCTCGGCCTGAAAGATGGTCGGTTCTTGATCCATCCGCCGTTGCGCAAGCGCGACGACACGAAGCGCCTGCCGAGCGAACTGCTGGTTGGCGGCGAGGATCGCCTCACGTATCGTGTCAGTGAGTGGTTGTGACTCCCCCTGGATGGTCACATAGTCGCGACAACGGCTGAGCAAAACATCCGGCGCCCCTTTCACATAGGCCACAAACTGCCCGTCTGATCGACGCACGATCGTCATCATCTTACGGTCGGAGTCGAAGGGGAGTTCCTCCACGAACGGATGCACTGGCTCGACATCTTCCTTCCTCAAACCACCCTTACTTCCCGCCACGAGCAAGGCGCCCTCCGTCGGATCTCCAACCACCATCCAATTGCCATCGCCTTCTTTCAGTGAAGCACCATTGCACAACAGCGCGCACATCAAGAGATCCCGAAGGCCTGCCATGCCGGGATCGCCTCCGAGGATTTTGCCATCCGGCGCATACCCTTCCCCTGTCACCTCGAATACTCGCCCATCGACATAGAGGTGCGTCACCGTCATTTCGTTCTTGGTGAGGGTCCCGGTTTTGTCGGTGCAGATCACCGTGGCCGCACCCAACGTCTCAACAGCCGGCAATCGACGGATCAGTGCATGGCGCCTCACCATGCGCATGACCCCGAGCGCAAGCGTCGTCGTCACGATCGCCGGCAGCCCCTCAGGAATCGCCGCCACCGCTAGACTGACAGCCGTCAGAAACATGCTGAAGACCGGCTCGCCCCGCCACAATCCCAATGCAAACACCACAGCGACAATTCCGAGCGAGAGCAGCAGCAGCACATATCCGAATTGCTCCAACCGGCGCTGCAGAGGCGTCGGGTCGACAGGCACGGTCGTCATGAGCGTCGCGATCCTGCCCAGTTCAGTCTCGAGACCGGTTGCGACGACCAGCGCTCGGCCTTTGCCCCCCGTCACCGTTGTCCCAAGAAACAACATGTTGCGCTGATCGGCAATCGGAATATCGCCCTCGGCCAGAGTCTCGCCGAACTTTTCGACCGGAGTGGATTCGCCTGTCAGCGCGGCTTCTTGGGTACGTAACGCAGTGGCATGAATAAGTCGTGCGTCGGCTGGGACACGATCTCCGGCCTCCACATCGATGATGTCGCCCGGCACCAGCTCGCGGGAGGACAGGGTATGTCGCGCGCCGCCTCGAACCACCCGTGCATAGGTGATCGCGAGTGTTCTTAATGCCGCCAGCGACTGCTCAGCTCGGTACTCCTGAATAAATCCCAAGAGTCCGTTCAAGAAAACAATGGCAAGGATAGCCCCGGTATCGACCCACTCGCCGAGTAACCCGGAAATGATGGCGGCGCCGATAAGGACCCAGACAATTAGGCTGGTGAATTGCGCCCCCAAGATACTCCAGGGAGAAGGCGGTGGGGCTTCAGGGAGTTCGTTCGGACCACGGTGTAACAAACGTTCTGCGGCTTCGGCTTCGGCCAGTCCGTCAGTCAGGACGACGCCGAACTCACGTCCAAGCTCGTCAACTAACCGCGCATGCCACCGGCTTGGAGGCTTCTGACCCTGTTCGACCATATTATCCGGCTTTCCGATCCGTCCCTGGATCCGTGAGGCCATCCTGCTTCCTACTTACCGCCTGCCGTTCGTTAGAGAAAATTTTTCTCTCAAGGCGTGTGAGGCTCAATCCTGGCGAAAACTCTCCGATACAGTATCAACGAAGGACGGAGAAGCGGCCCTGGAGTGGGGCTTCATTCCTGTGGTAGGAACCGCCGTCACTTTGGGCTTGGCCTGCTAAGATTGGTGATGTATGCCACGTTCTTCCTGGTCTGCTCCGAATCCTATCCCTGACAGTCTGCGCGGCAGTCTCAAAGATCTGCGCCACGGCCTGCTGGGCTTGCACAAGTCTCTGATTGTCTCCGAACAGCTCACCTACGAGCGCATCTATGGTCGCGTCACCTCGTCCGGCCAGCTGCTGCAGCTCGTCATGAACGATCCCTGGTTCGCCTGGCTTCACCCACTGTCGCACCTCGTCGTGCGCATCGATGTCGTCTTGGAAGATCAAGACGACACCACCGTGGAGACGACCCAGGAACTGCTCTCGGAGGCCCGCGCAATGCTTCGTCCTTCTGAGGAAGGTGACGGCTTCGAACGCAGTTACTATGAGGCGCTGCAACGGACGCCTGATGTTGTCCTGGCGCATGCCATGGTAAAAAAACTGCTGAGCACGGCATGCACGGCAGCCGCTGCCTGAATTCGAGACTGTCACGCTCCGGCTCAGAACAGAGGATGGTGGGGAGATGAAGAAAACGGCGCCGATCGGGGCACGCCACCTTTATTTCCGACAAACCGCCACCCGCCCTTATCTCGAACCAGGTAATGGACTTCCTGAAACCAGCTATCCATCGTAATACGCGCTCCAGATTGCACCTCGGTGCCATATAACCCCCCGGTGCAAGTCACCTCCACCCTTGTCCCCTCACTCGTCTGCACAACCTGCATATCGGAAAAGAGATGTGTCGAGGACAATTGCCGATAATGCTCGAATACCTCGCTCCAAATTCGCTCCACATCAGCGACATGTAAAGCATGGTAATTGTAACCAGGCGCGTAAAACTGCATGAGTGCCGCAAGGTCCTGTTTCTGTAAAGCCTTCTCCGCATGATCGAATGCCAGGAGAACGCCCGTCACGGCAGGATCGGCTCGAATTGCTTTCGCATCGGTGATGGTCTGTCCCTCGCGCTTCAACAGCATTTCAGGGAGCATCTGCACCGTGGCCTGAGCCGACTGACTCAGCACGAGCATCAGGCCCACTGCCACGGATCCTACCCGTCGCGCTCCTCTCCTCAACACGTGCCTCCACAAGTAAGACCCCTCCATCCGTCGCTGCCGCATGTTCGCTCCTCTCGTTCGGTCGATGGTCAAGACAGCCGTGTATCGCATCATGCAAAGCCAGTACCCAAGCACTTAAGGACAGCTACTCTCTCAGCTGTCTCTCGAACCGTCACCAGGCATGGGGATTGGCAAGAGCCACTCAACTGCGGCCCCTCTCGATGACGACCACTGAAGTGATTTACCACAGCCCTGTCTCCGCACTGTTGCATGAAGCAACAGCGTAACGTCGCCGCTGCTGGAACCCTCGGCCCATGCCGTCTCACCACTGACAATCGCTCACGGGAATAGGCCCGCTGGATTCGTGCTTTTGCTTTGGCCGAATGAGCGTGGGCGCTAGACTACAGCGAGCGCACCCTGGCAAGTCGAAGAATGCACGACAAGGAGCTGCCTATGCCTTCGTTAATCAGATCCGTTCTGCTTGGTGTGTTGGGTTGCGCTGTCTTGTCCATCCGTCTCGCTTCCGCAAATGAAGCACGACATATTGCAATGGTCGCCCTTGTCGAAAAACCCTGGGCGGTGGCACTGGACATCACTGGGTACAACATTCATATCGATGGGGTGACACCGGACGGTCGACGGTACCTCTTTGCGACCAATGCCGCAACATCGATGACGCTCTCGGTGACCCTGGAGATGGTCGGTAGGCAAGCCACAGGGCAGGGATGCCTCGCCCATCTCCAACAAATCGCACAGGCCTCACTGGCTAACAACAGCCAGAACTTTAGGCAATATGAAGTGCGGCACATGCCCGTGATCGAATATGTCGGTCCGGCGGTGCGCGGGGGGGATGGAAATCACTTCCATGTGTTTGCCTGCGCGGGAAAAGAGAACGTCTACACCGACGTTCACATTTCGAAAAAGGGCTTTACAACCGGAGACGAATCGCTGGTGCGCGACGTGTTGGCCAGCCTCGATATCGTCGCCGCTGCGCCAGCCAGCAGTCTCGACCACTTTCGTGCGGGAAGTGCACCCTACCTTCAGAAACAGTATGCACAAGCCATCCCGCACTATGAACAGGCGCTCGCACTCGAGCAATCCAATCCCACCCTCGACAAGTCGCTCTGGCAGCTTCTCATCCACAACTTAGGGATGGCCTACCATATGACTGGAGACCTCCCCCAGGCCAGAATTGTCTTTGAATATGGGATCTCACAAGATCCGGACAATCCCCTGTATCACTACAATCTCGCTCGTACCTATGCCGGAATGAACGATCGAGACCACGCAATGCAGTCTCTTCACGCGGCTTTTTACAACCGTCATCAAAACGGGAACGAAAAGCTCCCGGACCCTCGGCAGGACATCTCCTTCAGGCGATTCATGTTGGATCCCTCATTTAGAAGCTTGGCAGAATCTCTCATGCAGCCGGCGATCTGATCGAGCAATCCCAATTTTCTCCCCCAAGTACCACCTTCCTTTCCACTCCTGCCCGATTACAACAGACCCTTCAGCAGTTCTTTGGCACACATATTCATGAGCCTACTAGAAGATCCACCGACCCACCGCCTCAACCGCCAAACAATAGGCCACTCTCTTGCCCTTCCTTTGAGGTACTCCTTCCAGGGCTTATCGAAACGTCACATTGTTGGTACGGTTGAAGACAGTCGAACCACAAAGGGGGGACATTGATGGCCAAGCGAAAGAATACCCGGGTAGAGATGAATCGAACCGTCGAGCTTCAGGGCTCACGCGGCCGCAGCCAGGGTATCGTGCGGGACTTTTCCCCAAGCGGCTGTTGTATCCACCAGGTAGCCGCCAATGTTCATTGCGGCATGCGATTGACGCTGCGGATCTCACTGCCGGATCGAATAGAACCCATCGAAATCAAGCCGGCCGTCGTCACATGGACACAGCAGAACGCTTTCGGGGTCGAGTTTTTAACACCGTCGCCGGAAACACGACTCCGCATGAAACAAGTACACGATCAGCTCTTGGAGGCCCAAACGGCGGACGAGATGGAACGGGTGATCTCCCTCCCTGCCTTTGCCTGGAAATAAGCGCCGAACCAGTCGCCGCCTCTCGCAAGACTCACCTCTCACCTACATTCAATTCCCTGGGTAACGGCGCCGCACACCCTGCGGCGCCGTCCTTCAAGTTCGCATGCAGAGAATATGAGGCAAAGCGCAGATAGGCAGATGCACATGGCCGCGCGCTGCAGTACACAGGACGCGTTCTGACTTAGAAAAGTGGATAGACAGTCATCGCGACGGGGGCGCAGGCAGGAGCAGGTCGGCAACTTTTTCTATCAGGGCCTGGGGAAGAAATGGTTTTTGGAGATAGGCGGCCTGCGCATTCACCCCGTGCGACACCAACATATCACCGGCATACCCGGAGATGTAGAGCACCTTGATCTGGGGAAACATCGTCTTTGCCCCCTGCACCAGCACGGCGGCTTTCATTCTCGGCAAAATCACATCCGTGATCAGCACGTCGCATCCGCTTTTTCGAACTTGCAACATTTGCAAGGCCTCGACACCATCAGACGCCGCCAGCACTTCATACCCCTGATCACGGAGCACGGCTGCCACGAGTCGTCGAATGCCCTCGTCGTCTTCAACCAGGAGGATAGTGGCAGAAGCCGCCGGCACGGAGTGCGCAGCAACCACAGGTTCAACTTCTGATTGCTGACTCAAAACCCGTGGCAACATCACGGTAAACTTGGTACCGCGAGCTGGTTGACTGGTCACCTCGACATAGCCCCGGTTCTCTTTCACGATGCCATAGACCGTGGCCAGCCCCAAGCCGGTCCCCTGGCCGGACTCTTTCGTGCTGAAAAACGGTTCAAAGATATGTGCCAGGGTTTCAGCATCGATCCCGCACCCGGTGTCCTCCACAACCAACTTGACATAGGGTCCTGGAACCGCCCCAGGGTGAGCCTGAGCATAGGCTTGGTCCAGATTCACATTCCCCGTCTCAATCGTCAGTATGCCTCCTTCCGTCATGGCATCGCGTCCATTGAGCGCCAAATTGAGAAGCACCTGCTCGATTTGTACGGAATCCCCTAATACATGCCCGGCCTGAGGATCCAGGACGATAACCGTTTGAATCTGCTCGCCGATCAAACGGCGCAGAATATCTTCCATCTCGCGAATCAACGTATTGAGCGGCACGTCGCGCTGTTCCAACACCTGACGGCGACTGAAGGTGAGCAATTTCTTCGTCAGCGCTGCCGCCCGGGAGCCGGCTTGGCCGATCATCTCTACCTCGTGGTGGCATGGATGAGACCCGAGTTGCTGCGCGACACGCTGGGCATGGCCGATCACCACCATGAGCAGATTGTTAAAATCATGGGCAATGCCGGCCGCCAGACGCCCGAGCGCCTCCATCTTCTGTGACTGCCGCACGCTCTGTTCGTCTTGCTTCCGTTTCGTGACGTCCACGATGGTTTCAATGATATGCACCCGTCCGTCCATCGTCGGCGCCTTGGCCCAGTGAATCAGGAGATGGCGGCCATTCGGCATCGCCACCTCCTCAGACACCACACCCTCTTGGGCTAACGCCTCAGGCATGCGGCAGAATTCGCATGGGCTGGCCAGTGCGGCAATCTTCTCGTGGCAGCTGGCGCCTGCCATGTCGCCAAATGCGGCCAGACAGGTTCGGTTTTGAAACTGTACGGTATAGTTTGCGGGATCGATGACCGACACGATGACCGGCTGAGAGTTCAGCAGCACCTGCGGATCATACGAGGGGCGGTGGGAGGACTGTGTGGAACCAGCCATGGGCGTTCTCATGCGGAACGGAGAAAAATGGACGAAAGCGGGATCGAGCCCTCCTAAGGTTTTACTACATCACCACAGACAGTCAAGGAGATGATGGAATGCATGAGAAGGAACCT
>JBDTWG010000051.1:0-14564 GCA_040006855.1 Nitrospira sp. | reverse complement strand
ATGGCTCAAATGGTGCTAGATTATCCGATCGGCTAACGCCTTCTATCGACGAGGGGCAACTATGAATATCGTAGGAATCTCAGCATTTTATCATGACAGCGCCGCGTGTTTAGTGCGTGACGGGGAGATAGTGGCGGCGGCTCAGGAGGAGCGCTTTACGAGGAAGAAGCATGATCCCGGGTTTCCCCATAAGGCTCTCGAGTACTGTCTTCGCGAAGGCAAGATTGGCCTCAAGGACGTCCAATACCTGGTGTTCTATGACAAGCCGCTGGTCAAATTTGAGCGGCTGCTAGAGACCTATCTCGCGTTTGCTCCTAGGGGCGTTCAATCCTTCGTGGCGGCTATGCCAGTATGGTTGAAGGAGAAACTTCTGTTGAAAAGTCTTCTCCAGAAAGAGTTCCTCATTCATGCTCCGGACATGACAACTGTGTCCTTGCCCCAGATTTTATTCTCAGAGCATC
Organism: Nitrospira sp.; assembly: GCA_040006855.1. Lineage (GTDB taxonomy): Bacteria > Nitrospirota > Nitrospiria > Nitrospirales > Nitrospiraceae > Nitrospira_A. The sequence goes on along the minus strand of JBDTWG010000051.1, from coordinate 14,103 downwards.
ATGAGTCCCACGCAGCTTCGGCGTTTTTCCCTTCTCCCTATGAGAAAGCAGTGGTGCTCTGCATGGATGGCGTGGGGGAGTGGGCCACAACCTCGGCTTGGCTCGGGCAGGGCAATTCCCTGACTCCCCTGTGGGAGATTCCCTTTCCCCATTCCATTGGACTGCTCTATTCGGCCTTCACCTACTATACTGGCTTCAAAGTGAACTCCGGTGAATACAAGGTGATGGGCCTTGCTCCGTATGGGGAGCCAAAGTATGTGAAGGCGATTTATGAGCACTTGTTAGATCTGAAGCCCGACGGGACGTTTCGTTTGAATATGGATTATTTTAATTATTGCACCGGCCTTACCATGACCGGGGGCAAGTTTGACGATGTCTTTGGAGGTCCCCCGCGGAAGCCTGAGTCTAAATTAACGCAGCGCGAAATGGACCTGGCACGCTCAGTTCAAGAAGTGACCGAGGAGGTAATGTTGCGTCTGTCGCGAACCCTTCATCGTGAGACGGGCGTGGACTATCTCTGTATGGCCGGGGGAGTGGCTCTGAATTGTGTCGGCAATGGGCGGATTTTGCGGGAAGGGCCATTCAAGGGGCTATGGATACAACCAGCGGCAGGAGATGCTGGAGGCGCTTTGGGTGCCGCGTTGACCGCCTGGTATCAGTATCAGGACCAACCGCGCAAGGTGAATCCGGGAAAGGATAGTCTCAAGGGATCCTATTTGGGCCCCGCTCATAGCAACGCTGAAATTGAAGCATACCTTCAGAAGGCCGATGCTCCATTTGTTCGGCTCAATGATGACCAGTTATATATTCGTGTGGCTGAAGAACTTGCAGCAGGGAAGGTTGTGGGGTGGCTTCAAGGACGTATGGAATTTGGCCCTCGTGCTTTGGGTGGTCGAAGCATCTTGGGCGATGCCCGCAATCGGGACATGCAGTCGGTAATGAACCTCAAAATTAAGTATCGAGAATCATTTCGACCATTTGCACCGTCTGTCTTGCGAGAACGGGCGTCCGACTATTTTGTCCTGGATGCTGACAGCCCCTACATGCTGCTGGTGGCTCCTGTGGCAGAAAAGCGGCGGCTTCCTGTGAGTGCAAATCAAGAAGGATTATGGGGAATTGAGTTGCTGAATGTCCCACGGTCTGATATTCCCGCAGTCACCCATCTTGACTATTCGGCACGAGTTCAAACGGTTCATCAAGACACGAACCCTCGATACTATGCCTTGCTGAAAGCATTTGAAGCAAAAACCGGTCATGCCGTGTTGGTGAATACATCTTTCAATGTTCGTGGGGAACCGATTGTTAGTACGCCGGAAGATGCCTATCGGTGCTTTATGCGAACCGAGATGGATGTGCTTGTCCTTGAAAATTACGTCTTGTTTAAGACCGACCAGAAACCTCTTGAAGGTGATTCGGATTGGAAAAAGGAGTTCGAGCTCGATTAGCGACAGGACGTTGAACATGAAGGAGGAAACGATTCATGCGAGTTCTTATTACGGGCGGGGTAGGGTTTCTCGGTAGTCACTTGTCTGATTTGCTGATCGGGCAGGGGCATGAGGTGATCGCACTCGACAATTTGATCACCGGACGCGCTGAGAACATCGCCCACCTGATGGGAAATCCAAAGTTCAGTTTTGTGAAATACAACGTTTGTGACTATCTGCATGTTGACGGACAATTGGACGCCGTTATGCATTTTGCCTCTCCGGCCAGTCCCCAAGACTACCTCGAGATGCCGATTGCGACCTTAAAGGTGGGCGCCCTCGGAACACACAAAGCGTTGGGTCTGGCGAAAGCGAAAGGTGCACGCTTTCTATTGGCGAGCACGTCTGAAGTCTACGGAGACCCATTGCTCAATCCCCAGCCAGAAACCTACTGGGGCAATGTGAATCCCATCGGTGCACGGGGTGTTTATGATGAGGCGAAGCGATTTGCTGAGGCCATGACGATGGCCTATCATCGGTATCATGCGGTGGATACCCGGATTGTGAGGATTTTCAATACGTACGGTCCGAGAATGAGACCGAAGGATGGTCGCGTCGTGTCGAACTTTATCGTGCAGGCGCTGCAAGGAAAACCTCTGACGGTCTTCGGGGATGGTTCCCAAACCCGCAGCTTTTGCTATGTCGATGATTTGGTTCGTGGTATCGTGGCATTGTTGATGATCAAATCTGACAAATCTGTCGCAGAGCGCACGGATCGCACGAAATTTTTCACTCAGAAACCAGACGCGACACTGGACAGCATTCATGACCCCGTCAATATCGGCAATCCGCGTGAACTCACTGTGCGTGGGATTGCGGACATCATCCTAAAATTAACCGGGTCCAAAAGTGTGATTGAGGAACGCCCCCTTCCTGCCGATGATCCGAAGGTGCGTCGACCCGATATCACGAGAGCCAAGAACTTGTTGGGCTGGGAACCGAAAGTAGAGCTCGAGGATGGCATCAAGAAGGCCACTGAGTATTTCCGTCAGGTAGTACCGAAGTAGTGTGCGACCGCTGACGATTTGTCACGAGGAGCGCCGATTGTTTCTATGTGTGGTATTGCAGTTGCCATAGGGTTGAATGGAAGGCCGATAGAACAAGGGGCTGTCGAGCGGATGGCCAAGAGCTTGTTTCATCGAGGCCCCGATGATGGCGGAATTTATTTGGATGGATCCGTGGGAATGGGGTTTCGTCGTCTTTCGATTCTTGATTTGTCCGATGCGGGCCACCAGCCGATGGTTAGCGATGATGGTCAGTTCGTGCTTGTGTTTAACGGTGAAATCTTCAATTACGTTGAACTCCGTTCCGAGCTTCGGCAACTGGGGTATCAGTTTCGATCGAGTGGAGACAGCGAGGTGCTGCTTGCAGCCTATCGTCAGTGGGGCCGTGACTGCTTGCCCAAGCTCAATGGGATGTGGGCGTTTGTGATCTATGACCGCCGACATCACCGGATTTTTGGTTCACGTGACCGATTCGGCATCAAACCACTCTATTACAGCCGCAATTCAGCGGTCGTACAGTTCGCTTCCGAGATCAAGGCATTACGGGCCTCTGGATATCACCAAGGCGAACTCAACTGGCGGACTTCCGCCAAGTTTCTCCTGGAGGGGCGTCTAGATAGTCAGGGTGAGACCTTCTATGAGGGTATCCAGCAAATTCCTCCAGGGAGCGCATTTGAGATGACGCTGGATGGCGTCTGGCACGAATGGTCTTTCTGGTCACTCGATGGTCTACCTCGGGCTGAATCTGATAACCCTGCCAAGACGTTTGCGGACCTGTTTGAAGACTCGGTCCGGATTCGCATGCGTAGTGACGTTCCAGTCGGAGTGTGCTTATCCGGCGGGCTAGATTCGACGGCTATCATTTGTGCCGCTGCCCGTCAACGGGGCGATTGTGTCGGAGAGAAAACGGATTCTCTCCAAGCTTTTTGTTATATGGCGAAGGAGTTTGATGAGTCGAGATACATTGCCGACACGTTGACGCAAACCGGTGCTCAATTACGACAGCTCGAAACCAGTCCCGCTGAGTTATGGAACGATTTGCGCAAGCTCCTGTGGTTTCAGGACGAGCCGGTACACACCATGACAGCTGTGGTTGGATATCAACTGATGCGCCTTGCTGCTTCGCAAGGGATTCGTGTGGTGCTGAATGGGCAAGGGGCCGACGAAACGATCGGCGGGTATTCGAGCTATTTCCAGGATTATTGGGTAGCCCTCATTCGACAGGGACGAATGAGGGAGGCTTGGCAGGCTGTAACGGCTTATACGGCGGCCCACGGCGGAAATTCACGCGTACGCTTCACAGACGCGGCGAGCCGATGTCTCTCGTGGGAAATGTATAGAATCGACGCGTATCGGCAATGGGCTCAGGCAAGGCGGCAGGCACGTCTTCGCCAGAATCCATGGTTTTCAAAGGATCTGACCAAGCATTTCATCAATGAAGAGATGCCGCCGAACGCTCACACATTGTCGAATTCGTTGAAACAGTCAATCGTCTCGGCTCCGTTGCCATTGTACCTCCGAATCGAAGATCGCAACTCCATGGCCAATTCAGTCGAAGCGCGGCTCCCATTCCTTGACTATCGCGTGGTGTCGTTTGTCTGCGGGCTGTCTGATGACTGGAAGGTACGAGGGCCGTGGAATAAGTATGTGCTTCGAGAAGGAATGAGGGGGCGAATCCCTGAGTCCGTGAGGGCACGAGTGGACAAGATGGGATTTCCTACCGCAAGCAAGAAGTGGTTTGCGCATGATCTCTATGAGCCCCTTCGAGACATTCTTGGGAGCCGAGCTGTTCGAGAACGGGGTATTTACAATGTCGGCGCCTTACTGACGGACTTGGACCGCCATCGTCGAGGAGAAGTTGACCTCGCCAACAAACTGTTCCATGTCGCGGAGTTTGAAATCATTTCAGACCTGATGCGCCGAGACCCCATTCTGGCTTCTTAGTATCCTTCCTAGCATGAGGACGCTTGCGCAGCAGCAAGGCGTTGGTGAGCCGTCTGGAAGCGATGGACACGTGACACTTTGAAGAAAAGGCATGCTCAATGAAAGTACTCAATATTGTCGGGGCCCGGCCAAACTTTATGAAGATCGCTCCCTTGATGCGAGAAATGCGGAAGCATTCCGATATAACCCCGCTGCTGGTCCATACAGGACAACATTATGATGTCAAAATGGCTGGGCAGTTCTTCGAGGACTTACAGATTCCGTTGCCGAATGTCTCGCTTGATGTGGGATCCGGCACCCATGCTGTCCAGACCGCCGAGGTCATGAAGCGGCTGGAACCCATCGTGGAGCAAGAACGCCCAGATGTGGTGCTGGTGGTCGGTGATGTGAATTCTACAATGGCGGCGGCGCTAACCTCGGTGAAGTTACATGTGCCGGTGGCACATGTTGAGGCCGGACTGCGGAGCGGTGATCGGTCTATGCCGGAGGAAATCAATCGTATTGTCACAGACGCCATATCCGATTTTCTCTTTGTAACCGAGGAAAGCGGGAAACGTAACCTCGTGGCTGAAGGAGTATCGGAGAAGAAAATATTCTTTGTCGGGAATGTGATGATTGATTCTCTCGAGGCGTCTCGTCGATTGTGGGCTAATTCTACAATCCTCGAACGACTGCAGTTGAGCAATGCGCGGTATGCCGTGGCGACACTTCATCGGCCGTCGAATGTTGACGATATCAAGGTCCTGAAAGGATTGATCGACACGTTGCTGAAAATATCTGAGCGCATGCCGATTATTTTCCCTATCCATCCACGAACGAAAAAAGCACTTGAAGCGATCGGAAATTTTGGTCCTGGATTGTACTTCGGTCCTGCGCCGACTCCACCTCAGGGCGTGCACTGTATGGATCCAATCGGGTATCTCGATTTCATGTCACTGATTGCCAATGCCCGGCTTGTTTTGACTGATTCCGGAGGCATTCAGGAAGAAACGACCGTGTTGGGGATTCCTTGCTTGACCCTTCGTGAAAATACTGAACGTCCGATCACGGTGACGCATGGAACCAATCGAGTGATTGGGGCGGTACCCGCACGGATTTTGAGTGAAGCCATGAAGGCGCTGGACAGCCCTCGTATTCCGCTCGTGCCTCCTCCACTATGGGATGGACACGCCTCCGAGCGGATCGTCCAGGTGCTGCGTGATCAAATTCTTTCTCGGCAGGTTACCTAACGGGTACTCGGGGGCTCGCATCTTAGAGGATGGGCGGTGAGCCGGTGAAGCGTGTACTCATAGTTGCTTACTATTTCCCTCCAGTCGCGGCGAGTGGCGCGATGCGGCCACTCGGCTTCTGTCGGAATTTGCCTGCGTGCGGGTGGCAGCCACTGGTACTCACGACGACGCCTGAGTGCGTGTATCCGGCACACCAGGTTGATGGGAAACTGGGTGAAAGAGTGCCGCCCACAGTCGAGGTTATGCGTGTGCCCTATACGGATCGGCTTCAAAAACTTTTGCAGGGGCGTGAGCGACTTCGAGGACTATTTAGAAAGCTGGCCGGTCGGGACATAGAGGAACGGCAACTAAAGGACCAGATTGTTCCCTCAGCAACTCCGCCACCGGTACCTCGCAGAAATGTGAAAGAGTTTTTGCTGGATTGGGCATTTGCATTTCCAGACCGGCAATGTGGGTGGTATGCCCCGGCTATACGGCAGCTGCAACAAATCAATGAGAAGCAGCTGCCGGACGTTATACTTGCCACCGGTGGGCCTTGGACTAGCTTCTTGGTAGGATGCGCTCTTGCGAAGAGGCTTAAGCGACCGCTGGTGTTAGATTACCGCGATCCTTGGAATTTCAACCCCTATTATTCATTCACCTCTCAAATGTTAGTGAAAAAGTCACAAATAGCTGAGGCGCAAGCCTGTCGGGTTGCCAGTCATGTTATTGCCAATACCGAAGAGCTTCGTGATCGACTCATCGCGGAATATGGCGACATCCGGGACCACTGCACCTGGATTCCCAATGGGTATGACCGAGATATGTTCCCCGCTGAGCAGGCTGTTTCCGGAAGATCCGATGTCGTGTCGATCTCCGGGGGTTATGAGCTGTGCCACTTCGGCACAGTGTATGGAAAACGGACACCTCGCGTTTTATTGCAAGCGATCTCGGAGATGTTTCGGGAGGGTCGTTTAAAGCCTGATGCGATCCGACTGCGTTTCGTAGGCGGGTGGGATACGACCGACCAAGAGTGTGAGCGATACGCAGTCGACCTTGAGCAACATGGTTTTCTGCGGAGGGAACCAGCCATTTCGCACGGTCTGTGTCTGGCAGAGATGAAACGATCCAGCGTGTTGTTAGTGCTTCAGCCAGACTCGCCCTTGCAGGTGCCGGCGAAAATCTATGAATATGTCGCAACCGGTCGTCCCCTACTGCTGATCGGCGGGGAAGGTGCGACTGCCAACTTGGTCAATCGTCATGCCTTGGGTATAAGTAGCCCCAACCACATAGTGAGCATCAAGACATTGTTACATGACCTCGCGACCGGGAAACAGAAGCTTGTGCAGCCGGATACCGCGCGTGTGACTCGGTTTGAATATCGATCGCTGACAGGAGAATTGGCAGCAGTGCTTGATGCTGCCGTAGGTGAAAGTGAGCACCGGTAGGCTGTCCTGATGGATGCATTAGTGCCTTCTATGTTAGGTCGAACAGATGCTGAGAGTCTGGCGTGGGATACGTATGTGCTGAGGTCGCCATTGTCCACCGGCTATCATCTCTCCGGCTGGCGTCGTGTCATTGAGGAAGCATTCGGACATCAGACATACTATCTTGTCGTCAAAGGGCCGCAAGGAACTGTTCAGGGTGTTGCTCCGCTGGTTCTTCTGGCGAGTCGTGGGTTTGGTCGATTTCTGGTGTCCTTGCCCTTCGTGAACTATGGCGGTCTGATCGCAGATTCTCACGAAGTGCGATCGCTGCTGGAGGTATGTATCATTGAACAGGCTAGAGCGCTGAATGCAGACCATGTCGAGCTTCGGCACGAGGAGGTGACGAACACCTCATGGGTTTCCACTGAACGAAAAGTCTCCATGCGTCTTTCGTTGCCAAGCTCGTATGAGCAACTGGTGAAGGGTTTCCCCTCGAAGTTACGGAGCCAAGTTCGCCGGGCGCAGAAGGAAGGCATGCTGGCGCGCGTGGGTGGGCCCGAATGCCTTGATGAATTTTATGCTGTTTTTTCGCGCTGTATGCGTGACTTGGGAACACCAGTATATGGGAAAAAATTTTTCGCAAAGATTCTTGAGGTATTTCCGAAGGAGGCGTGTATCTGTGTCGTTTCCCATGGTGAAACGCCGGTTGCAGCAGGATTTCTCTATGGATTTCGCTCCTCTCTGGAGATTCCTTGGGCGGCTTCAGACAAACGGTTCAATAAGCTTGCCCCCAACATGTTGCTCTATGGGACCGTCCTGGAATATGCCTGCCAACAAGGATTTCAGGTCTTCGACTTTGGGCGCTCAACGCCGGATAGCGGAACCTATCGCTTCAAGGCGCAATGGGGAGCCCAGCCGAAACAACTTCATTGGTACTATTGGATGAGAGACGGGAATCCGGTGCCTCAACTCAACCCACAGAATCCGAAATATGCCCTGGCCATTCGTCTGTGGCAGAAATTGCCCGTAGCGGTCGCAAATGTGCTCGGGCCTCACATTGTGAAGCACCTCCCATGAAGGTGCAACGAACACTGCCTCCATCTGCTGCACCGATCAACTGGCGCGACCTTGTACATGGTTTGGTGAGTCTCCTGCGTCCGCAGACGACGATGCGTCGACTCGAAGCTGAGTTTCGCGAGTACTTCGGGGTGAAGCATGTGTGGTTTGTGTCATCCGGGAAAGCCGCCCTCAGTCTCATACTTCAGGCGCTGCATAGCTTGTCTGGAAGACAAAAGGTGGTCATTCCGGGATACACCTGTTTCTCCGTGCCGTCCGCTGTCGTTCGTGCTCGATTGTCAGTCGCGCTGTGTGATGTGGACCCAAGATCGTTCGACCTCGATTATGATCAGCTGACACAGATGGCGGACTCCACAGTGTTGTGTGTGCTGGCGACACATCTGTTAGGGATAGGGGTCGATGTACCACGGATCGTCGAGATTTGCCGTCAGCGAGGAATCTTTGTGGTGGAAGATGTGGCGCAGGCCTTTGGCGGCGATCGTGATGGAAGGCCGTTCGGCACTATGGGCGATGTAGCATTCCTAAGTTTTGGGAGGGGTAAAAATATTAGCTGTGGATCCGGAGGCGCCATTCTTTCAAATGATGATCGGATTGGGGAGGCCATCACTCACGAGTATGCTCGGCTCCCTGAGGAATCGGTGCTCGGCATGTTGAAAAATTGGCTAGAAGTGGCGGCTACGCAAATGTTGATCGCGCCTTCATGCTATTGGTTGCCCGCAGGCCTTCCGTTTTTGAAACTTGGAGAAACAAAATTCGATACGGATTTCTTGGTGACGCGGATGGATTCAGTACGCGCAGGATTGTTGCGAGGTTGGAAGGAACGGCTTGTTCATGCGACCGCAAGTCGGGTGACACGTGCGGAGCAGGTGCTGCGCCTGCTCGCCTCCAGCCCTGTTCAACCAATCAAGCCATCTCCACGAAGTCACTCAGTCTATCTGCGGTTGCCTCTCTTGATGCGCTCTAAGCAAGAAAAGGATGCCTTGTGCCAAGCATCAGTAGAGCAGGGACTGGGAATGAGTTCTCTGTACCCGTCGTCGGTTCAATATATTGCTGAACTTCGTACGGCACTCGAGTCCCAACCTGTGCCTCAGGCGACAATGATTGCTGAGCGCCTCGTTACGCTCCCGACGCATGAGTTGCTGTCCGGGGCTGATCTCGCGCGCATGTGCAGTGCCGTCCAGGACGTTCAGCGTGCTGAAGAAGTGAGAACTACATGCTCGGCGGAAGTCAGGGAAGAGCAGCCTCGGGTTTCTGAACTACCTCGGGTCGGTTGAATCGCCGAATGGCAGTTGAGAGAACTTGAGGGATCGGTGAGAGATAACCGTGAGATACGGAACGATGTGGTTTGCTGAGTCGATATTTTGGGGCTCTCTAGTATTTATATTTTACGCCTATGCCGGGTATTTGCTTGCCTTGCTGGTCCTTTCCTGTTTCAGAAGCCGACCGGTGCTGGTGGGTGACATTCAACCAACGGTTTCATTTGTGATTACGGCCTATAACGAGGAACTGCGTATTAAGGATAAGATTGAAAATACGCTTCAGCAACAGTACCCGAGCGAGCGTCTTGAAATAGTCGTGGCGTCTGATTGCTCGTCGGACCGAACCGACGAGATCGTGCGGTCGTATGTGTCTTCAGGTGTGCGTCTTATACGTGCGCTTGAACGAAGGGGAAAGGAGGCTGCCCAGAAGTTGGCGGTCAGCCAAACAAGCGGAGAAGTGCTGGTCTTCTCGGATGTGGCCACCACCTTACCGCCTGAGGGCATTGCCAACATTGTGAAATCATTTAATGATCCAACGGTTGGCTGCGTGAGCAGTGTGGATCGATTTGTGGATGCCCAAGGAAACCTGAGCGGGGAAGGCGCGTACGTCAAGTATGAAATGCTGCTGCGTCGGTTGGAAACGAAGGTGAATACGTTGGTCGGCCTCAGTGGGTCGTTCTTTGCTGCCCGGAGGACGGTCTGTAGCCCATGGGCAGATGATTTGCAAAGCGATTTCAATACGCTACTCAACTCGATGAAGGCTGGGCTTCGCGGCGTGTCAGATTCGGGAAGTGTCGGATACTATAGAAACTTGACCGACGAGAAGAAGGAATATCAGCGCAAAGTTCGGACCGTCCTAAGGGGCATTGCCGTGCTGATGCGAAGTCTGCCAATGTTAAATCCCTTTCGCTATGGGATGTTTGCCTGGCAGTTATTCAGTCATAAGCTGTGTCGATGGCTCGTGCCCTTTGCCATGATTGGCGCGCTAGTGTCCAACATAGTATTGGCGACGCAGTCCACGTGGTATCGGGTGCTGCTAGTGGCGCACGGCATTTTTTATATCCTGGCAGCTGCCTATGCAAGCTGTCACTGGATGCCCAAGAACAATCTGTTTCGACTCCCGTCTTTTTTTGTCCTGGTCAATCTCTCCATTCTGAATGCCTGGATCCGTTATGTGAGGGGGGATCGGGTTTTTCGCTGGGAGCCATCCAAGCGTTAAGGCGGGAACATTTTAGGTCGTGGGAGACATTGGTTGTATCCGTCTTTGATGGCGTCGTGTCGCCGGTAACTAGCACAAAGAGGTGGTGAATGCAGGGGATGATTGAAAAGAAAGAATTGCGTAATTTTGGATTGATTGTCGGTGGCGTCTTCTGTGTGATCGGAATTTGGCCCTTGATCAGGCACGGTGAGGGACTGCGTCTGTGGGCCCTCATTCCCGGAGCTCTTCTTGTTCCATTGGGGCTTATCGCACCGACTGTTCTCGCGCCTGTCTTTAAAGTCTGGATGAAAGTGGGACATGTCATGGGGTGGATCAATACCAGGATTATCCTGGGAGTGCTCTACTTCGGACTCATCACCCCGATGGGAATGGTCATGCGGCTGTTCGGTTGGGACTCAATGAGAAGAGCGCTGAGCAAAGATGTCCAGAGTTACCGAGTTGTACGTCAAGCAAGGCCACGGAATCACATGACGAGGCAATTTTAGAGTTACGGAGGCAACATGGGCGAGTTCTTAAAAGAGCTGTGGGCGTTTATGAAAGAGCGGAAGAAATTCTGGCTGTTGCCGATTATTGTGATGCTTGTGCTGTTGGGGAGTTTGATCGTCCTGACACAGGGCTCGGCGGTAGCGCCATTTATTTACACGCTCTTCTAGACTTGAAATCTCGTCTGATTGCATGACAACTAATTTGGGAACTTTAAAGTCTGGACTTCGCGCCGCCATAGCCGTCGCTTTTCACGCCGCATCGTTCCACCGATGGCGACATCGAGGCAAGGTAGTTGTACTCATGTATCACCGGGTGCTGACTAGCGAGGAGGTTGCTCATCAGTCAGTACAGTCGGGGATGTATGTGCTCGATAGCGTATTCGCTCAGCACATGTGTTTTGTGAAGAGTACCTTTACGGTCCTATCTCTGCAGGAGCTCCTTGATCTCTGGCAGAACGGTGCATGGAACGAGCAGGCGCGATATTGTGTGATTACCTTCGATGATGGCTGGGTAGATAACTACCGCCATGCGTATCCTGTTCTGAAGCGATTGGGAATTCCCGCGACCATTTTCCTTCCCACGGATTACGTTGGAACCGAGGAGTGGTTCTGGCCTGATCAGATGGCATTCCTAATAAAGATCCTAGCTGAGGGGGGAGGAACGGCTGAAGCTCTGAAAGGGATTGAGGGTGTGCTGTCTGGTTTCTTAAACGGAGACGTTCGCCTCTTAGTTGAGGCGTTGGGTCGTCGTGAACAGATGACGGATGAAATCATTGAGCGCTGCAAGCAGATGCCGATACAGCGAATTCATCAATTGCTTGACGGCTTGGCGGCAGAGCTTGGGGTGTCGTTGCCGCAGGGGCGAGTGATTGTAAATTGGGACGAGGTGCGGGAAATGTCCCAGGCCGGCGTGTCATTCGGGTCTCATTCGTGCTCTCATCGTATCATGACCACCATTGCACCGGACGAGGTATCCAAGGAACTTCTCAAATCGAAGCAGGTGCTGTTGGGCGAGGGTGTGAACTATGTCCCGGTCTTTTGCTATCCCAATGGGAATAGTGACCCACATATTCAAAGCCAGGTTCGAGCCTGTGGATATGAGGCGGCGGTGTCGGTGCAAATAGGAATCGAAGGCAGCAGGCCGAGAAACCAATTTGCCATCAATCGAGTGGGAATTCACAATGACGTGACAAGCACGATTCCATTGTTTTCTTGGCGATTGTTTGGTCCATTGCCGCGCTCGGCGTAAGATAGAGCGGAGGCAAGGAATGCGAGGGTGTGTTTGGGGGCGAGAATACCTGTGAGAGTCTTGGTCACAGACGGAAATGAGCGAGCGGCTTTGGCCGTCACAAGAGCGCTTGGCAGCAAGCAAGTTGAAGTCGTGATCGGAGCAGAATCTCCTCGATCTCTTGCAGGCGCTTCGCGTTATTGCCGGACAACGTTTGTCTATCCCTCTCCCTATCAAGAGCCGGAAGATTTCGTTACGTGTCTGCTGGAGGCAGCTCGTGAGCACCAGGTGGATGCGTTATTCCCTGTCTCCGATATTGCCATGCATGTACTTGGACCGGAAAAATCACGTTTCGAACCCCAGATACACATTCCGACTCCCAGCGCGGAAGCATTTCGGGAAATTTCGGATAAGTACCGATTAATGCGTCAAGCTGTTGAACAGGAAGTCCCGATTCCCGATACCATCTTTGTACCGGATGGTCGACTTGAAGGGGTGATCGAACGTATTAGCGAGTTTCCTGTCGTGGTGAAGCCCGGCTGTTCGTTGGTGAAGGAAGGCCGCCGCTGGGCTAAAACCAGTGTCTGTTATGCACAATCTCCTGAGGAACTGGAACGCCTATACCGCGACCGGCCATATCTGCGTCAACCCTCGTTGATTCAACGCCGGGTTATCGGAGAAGGGCAGGGGTTGTTCGTTCTCATGGAGGAAGGCACGCCTCTGGGTATGTTTGCTCATCGACGAGTGCGTGAGCGTCCACCGTCGGGGGGAGTGAGTGTGCTGCGTGAGAGTATTGCCTTGCCGAAAAACATGGTTGAGGCTACCCTCAAGCTCTTGCAGGGCGTCAAGTGGCACGGCGTGGCGATGGTGGAATTCAAGGTGGATGCAGCCACTGGAATCCCATTGCTTATGGAAATTAATGGACGCTTCTGGGGTTCGCTGCAACTGGCCATAGATGCGGGAGTCAATTTCCCCTTTCTGCTGCTGAACATGGCGATAGGAAAATCTGAGGCCGCGCCTGAAAACGGCTACCGCGTTGGAGTGAAATCCAGATGGTTGTTGGGCGATTTGGACCAATTACTCATGCGCCTAATGAGGAATAAGCATTCCCTCAATCTCCCGCCGGGTACCCCATCGAAGTTTGGAGCACTAATGTCATTCTGTCGGTTTTTCGGCCGAGACTTGTTCTATGAAGTCGAGCGCCTTGACGATCCTGGCCCTAGTGGCTTCGAAATCATGCAGTACATCAAGTTGGTATAGGGAATCCGATGTCTCAAATCCACACTCAATCAGAAGTCAGCATATTCCACAACTCTGTGTTTGACCTTGCTCGTTCGGCCAAGCGATCGTTGACCTCCATTCTAAATCTCTGGCGGTATCGCATGCTCGTCAATCGCCAGGTTGTTCCGACGCCGGCGCATTCTATTCTGGTTGTCTGTAAAGGCAACATTTGTCGAAGCCCGTTGGCTGAGGCGTATCTCAAGTGTCTCGTCGAGAAACATGGCCTTGCGACTCTTGTGCAATCGGCTGGGCTTGAGACATCATTCGGAAAGCCCGCCCATCACTTCGCACAGGTTGTCGGCACGCGGGAAGGCCTTGTGCTTGGCAAGCATGCCACCCAGCCGTTGCACAAAGATCAGGTAGAGCGGGCAGATATGATTCTGGTCATGGAGTGGCAACAGCGAAGCCGGGTGATCAGGTTGTATCCTCAAGCCAGACAGAAAGTGTTCTTGCTCCGACAGTTTTACGATCAATCCGTGAGGGAAGT
>JBDTWG010000050.1:0-14596 GCA_040006855.1 Nitrospira sp. | reverse complement strand
ACATTCCATCGCTCTTCGCCAAACAGCCGCACGCGGGTATGGTCGAGCGCCATCGGATGCACTTCGCCGCTCAGTAACTTAAGAAAGGTCGACTTTCCAGCCCCGTTGGGCCCGAGGATGGCAACGTGCTCACCTTCCTGAAGAGTCAACGAAAAGTCAGAAAACACACGCGTGTCGCCGCGATAGACGGTTGCATACTGAATGTCGATGATCGGAAGCCTGGCCATTTGGCCGCTAGGCTTCCATTGGATCGGAATTAGTCTTTGCCGAACCGGCAGATGTGCGCGACCTGGTTGATGTCTTGGCGGACGCCGCGATCTTCGGTGTGGAGGTCCTCACGTCGGCATTCTGTGCGCGATGCAGGAGGGCATGATCCATCAAAACAAGGGCCATCATGGCCTCGGCGATGGGCGTGGCTCGGATCCCGACGCAAGGATCGTGGCGACCGTTGGTTTCCACCGTCACTGGATTCCCCAGCTTGTCGATTGATCGACGCGGGACACGGATACTCGATGTTGGCTTAATGCCGATCGTCACTATCACATCCTGGCCGGTCGAGATGCCGCCAAGAATGCCACCGGCATGATTGGAGAGAAAACCGTCCGGCGTCAGTTCGTCGCCATGTTCGGAGCCGCGTTGTGTGACCGACTCGAAACCCGATCCGACCTCAACCGCCTTCACGGCATTGATGCTCATCATGCCGGCGGCCAAGTCGGCGTCCAGCTTCGCATAGACCGGGGCTCCCCACCCGACCGGCACATGCTCCGCGACCGTCGTTATTCTTGCCCCGACGGAATCACCGGCCTTCCGCAGCTCATCCATAAAGGTCTCACACGTCGCCACGCTTTCGGGATCTGCCGAGAAGAAGGCATTGGCGTTGACCGCATCCCACGTTTTAAACGGCAATTCCATCGGCCCAAGCTGACTCAGATACCCGCGAATCACCACGCCGTATTTTTCTAAGAGCCACTTCTTGGCAATCGCCGCGGCAGCGACACGCACCGCGGTTTCACGCGCCGAGGATCGACCTCCACCACGGTGATCGCGGATCCCATATTTCTGCCAATAGGTGTAATCGGCGTGGCCGGGACGGAAGGTCTCCGCGAGATCGCCGTAGTCTCGGCTGCGGGCGTCTTCGTTTCTGATGAGGAGGGCGATTGGTGTGCCGGTGGTTTTGCCTTCGAACACACCGGACAGAATCTCGACGGTATCGGACTCCTGCCGCTGGGTGACGTGGCGCGACGTGCCAGGTTTGCGCCGGTCGAGATCCTGTTGAATATCTGCGGTGGAAAGGACGAGGCCGGGCGGACAGCCATCGACGACACAACCGATCGCCGGCCCGTGGCTCTCGCCGAATGAGGTAACGGTGAAGACTCGGCCAAACGTATTGCCGGCCATGGGTCGGATCCCCTCCTATTCGACGAGATCCAGCTTGATCCGCAATTCTTTCAACTGATCGGCGCTGACCGAAGACGGCGCTTCAGTCAGCGGGCATTGCGCACGCTGGGTCTTTGGGAAGGCGATCACATCACGAATGGAGTCGGCGCCGCCCAGCAGCATAATCAAGCGGTCGAGGCCGAAGGCGATTCCGCCATGTGGCGGGGCGCCATAGTCCAAAGCCTCCAGCAGAAAGCCGAATTTGGCTTGCGCCTGTTCCTTGCCGATTCCCAAGAGGTCGAGAATCCGAAACTGGATGTCGCTCCGGTGGTTTCGAATGCTGCCGCCACCTATTTCGCTCCCGTTAAGCACCATGTCATAGGCCTTGGCTCGCGCCTTCAAGGGCTCGGTATCGAGGTACGGCAGGTCTTCATCCATCGGCGCGGCAAAGGGGTTGTGCATAAAAATATAGCGTTTCTCTTCCGGCGAATAGTCCAGCAACGGAAATTCCGTCACCCAGAGGGGCTTCCAGGCCTGCTTGTCGATGAGATTCAGTTCTTCACCGAGCTGCAGCCTGATGCGTCCCAGAACATCATGCACCACCGCCGGCTTGTCGGCGCCGAATAGGACTAGATCGCCGGGCTTCGCTTCCGGCAAGGCCAGTCCGAACGCTTGGGCATCGAGAAACTTGGCAATTACCGATTCCAGTTGGCCTTCCGCCGTGATCTTCAGCCAAGCCAAGCCCTTGGCGCCGAAGCTTTTCGCCGTCTCACCCAGCGCGTCGATGCGACTCCGCGCCATGGAGGCCCCACCAGACACGATCAAGGCCTTGACGAGCCCGCCCTTGGTCGCCGCCTCTTTGAACACTTTGAACTCACTCTTAGCGGCAAACGCCGTGACATCGTGCAACGGCATCCCGAACCGAAGATCAGGCTTGTCGGACCCATAGCGCCCCATAGCCTCGGCATACGTCATCCGCGGAAACGGCACGGGCAATTGCACCGCGCCGGCAGTCTTGAACACAGAGACGATCATCTGCTCCATCAGCGACATAACCTGCTCGCGATCCACAAACGACATTTCGAGGTCGATCTGGGTAAATTCCGGCTGGCGGTCGTTGCGCAAGTCTTCATCGCGGAAACAGCGAGCGATTTGGTAATAGCGATCGACCCCGCTCACCATCAGCACCTGCTTGAAGAGCTGAGGCGACTGAGGCAGCGCGTAGAACATCCCAGGATTGACGCGGCTCGGCACGAGATAATCACGCGCGCCTTCCGGCGTACTCTTCGTCAACACCGGCGTTTCCACTTCGAGGAAACTCTCGGCGTTCAAGAACGCTCGCACAGCCTGCATAATTCCGTGGCGTAGCCCAAGCAACCGTTGCATTCTTGGTCGTCGGAGATCGAGGTAACGGTATTTCAAACGTAGCGCCTCGGTGATTTCAAGGTCGTCTTCAATCATGAAGGGCGGCGTCTTGGCTTCGTTGAGAATCTCAACGGCATCGACGAAGATCTCGATATCACCGGTCGGCAAATGCGAATTTCGCGATTCTTCCGGACGGGCCATGACCTGCCCGCTGATCGACACGACACATTCGCTGCGTAAGGTATGGGCGGCTTGATGAACCGCCGCGTTACGCTCAGCATTGAAGACGACCTGGGTCAAGCCGGTTCGATCACGAAGATCGATAAACAATACGGTGCCGTGATCGCGGCGACGTTGCACCCAGCCGTTCAAGATAACCTGTTGGCCGACCAGGGCCTTGGTCAATTCTCCGCATCGATGAGTCCTGATCTTCATGCTCGTCTCCGCGTTGAGGGCCGCGACTTTCTGGCAGGACCGCGCTGGCGCGAGGCCGATGGTCCCCCACGTCGGCCCTGTTGAGATTTCTGGCCAGGGCCAGAGCGGCGCACCGTCGCACCACGACCTGTCCCTTGGGACTTTCCTCCGGATCGGGGACGCTGAAAACCTGGTCCTGATTGGAAGCGCTGCGGCGGTTGCCCTGACCCCACGCGCGGTGTCGTACTGCCGGCGCCCGCACCTTGAGGGTTGGCTCCTGGCCGAGAACCTGGTCCGATTGATCGTGGCGTAGCACGGGAATAATGAGAGCCGGATCCCGTGCGCCGCGCTGTGCTACCTTGGCCGGGCCCTTGAGGCTTCCTGCCGTCTTCGAAAGGTTGAGCACCCGACCGTGGCGCTGAGCGCTGATACTGCGGTCCTGATCCTGTGCGCCGTGCCGCCCCTCCCCGACTAGACCGCTGCGGCGTGGCATTCGGCGTGGAACGCTGGGACCGTGAGCCTCGCTCGGAACGTTGTGACTTCGGCCCTCGCCCTGAGCGTTCAGGCTTGGGAGGACGCGGCGGAGCCGGTTCTGTCGGCGGTTTCCAACGAGCAGGCTTTCCCGACGCATCCAATTCCGGACGCTCGACTCGCGCCACCCGATCTTCCACAAGCTCGCGCAGGCGATTCGCCTCACGATCGGTCAAAAACCGATATTCTCTCGATGCCAAATCCCCCAGGAGCAAGGGCCCCATACGTATGCGTGTCAGTTTGATGACCGAATGGCCGACGGCCTCGATCATCCGCTTGACTTGATGCTTCCGGCCCTCATGGATGGTGACTTCAAGCCAGGAATTGCTCTCCGCCTTGCTGACCTTCATGACTTTCGCCGGTGCCGTAAACCCATCCTCGAGTTTAACGCCCCGTTCAAGGGCCTCAATTTTGGCATCGTCGAGCACGCCCTTGACCTTGATCAGATAGGTTTTTGGGATATGGTAGCGTGGATGGAGCAGCGCCTGTGCGAGATCCCCATGATTCGTCAGCAACATGAGACCTTCGCTATCGAAGTCCAACCGCCCGACCGGAAAGACCCGCACCGTCACCCCGTGCAAGAGATCCTTCACGGTTGGACGCCCTTCGGGATCGTCGAGAGTGGACATGACATTTTTGGGCTTGTTGAGGATGAGGTAGACATAGGGCTGAGCGGCCCGCAGGTGCTTGCCGTCGACCTTGACGTGATCTCGTTCGGGATCCACCTTCGTGCCAAGTTCTTTCACCACATGGCCGTTGATGGTCACACGACCGGACGTGATCAACTCTTCGGACTTCCGTCGCGAGGCAAGCCCGGTCCCGGCGATGAGTTTTTGTAGTCTGATTTCCATGGGGTCCTTCCGTGAAGCGTCGGGCGTCTCTCGTCGTCGAGGAATCGAATTATTTACATCGTTCCATGCTACACGATGTTTCTACTCCCACTCGATCGTTGACGGTGGCTTGGAGCTAATGTCATAGACAACCCGATTCACGCCTTGTACCTCGTTGATGATCCGACTCGACATTTTCCCCAGCACATCGTTCGGAATCTTGGCCCAGTCGGCGGTCATGCCGTCGAGGCTCGTCACCGCGCGGATCGCAATCACATACTCGTACGTCCGCTGATCACCCATCACCCCCACCGTTCGGATCGGCAGCAGGACGGCAAAGGCCTGCCAAATCTCCCGATACAGTCCGGCGGCTCGAATTTCTTGATCGACGATCGTTTCTGCGCCGCGCAGGATTGCCAGACGCTCCTTGGTGACCGCGCCGAGCACGCGAATCGCCAGCCCCGGACCAGGGAAGGGCTGCCGCCAGATAATCTCATCCGGCAGACCGAGTTCTTGGCCCAACACTCGTACTTCATCTTTGAACAATTCCCGCAGGGGCTCGATGAGCTTCAGCTTCATTTTGGTCGGCAACCCGCCGACATTGTGATGCGTCTTGATCGTCGCGGACGGCCCCTTGAAACTGACGCTTTCAATGACATCGGGATACAACGTGCCTTGCACCAGATACTTGATCCCTTTGAGCTTCTTGGACTCAACCTCGAAATTCTTGATGAACAAGCGCCCGATGATTTTCCGTTTTCGCTCGGGATCCGTGACGCCCTTCAGGGCAGTCAAAAACTGACTCGTGCGATCAATGATCCGCATGTTCAGATGCAGTTGCGAGGCAAACGTCTTCTGCACTTGATCACGTTCACCGGCCCGCAACACCCCATTGTCCACAAAAATGCAGGTCAGTTGATCACCGATCGCTCGGTGGGTAAGAGCCGCCGCCACCGACGAATCAACCCCGCCGCTCAACGCACAGATCACTCGCTCCGTGCCGACTTTCTCCCGAATTTGCTCCACGGCCACCTCGACATAGGACCGCATAGTCCATGTTGGCTTGCAGCCACAAATATCGTAGACGAAGTTGTTTAAAATTCCGGCGCCTTCAGACGTGTGCACCACTTCGGGGTGAAACTGGAGGCAGTAGATGCGCTGCTTGGCATCGTGACGTTTCATCGCCGCAATCGGAGAATTCTCCGTGTGGGCGATTGAACGGAACCCCGGCGGCATGCGCGCGATCCGATCGCCGTGCGACATCCACACGGTGGTGGATCCGCCGGCACCGATGCCCTTGAACAAATCCGATCGGTCATCGACTGTCAGCTCAGCCCGGCCAAATTCTCGGTGGGTCGCTCGCTCTACCTCGCCCCCCTGGAGATGCGTCACCAGTTGCATGCCATAACAAATCCCAAGGATAGGGATCCCCTGCTCGAACAGGTGCTTAGAGACCGAGGGTGCCTTTTTATCGTACACGCTCGACGGTCCACCAGACAGAACGATGCCTTTCGGCCGGTAGGCGAGCACCGTGGCAAGGGATGCGGTACAGGGCAAAATCTGCGAATAGACCTGCGCCTCGCGAATGCGACGCGCAATCAATTGTGTGTATTGGGACCCATAGTCGAGAACGAGAATTCTATCGTGCCAAAGTTCCATCAGAGTCCGTTAGGCGTGAGGGGTGAGCAGTAAGGAGTGAATTCGATGACCAACCTGAACTGACGTCGTAGCTAGCCGCCTAACCTTTTACGTCTGACGCCTCACGGCGCTTACTCCCAATCGGTGCGATAGTTAGGGGCTTCTTTGGTGATGATGACGTCATGCACATGTCCTTCGCGAAGGCCGGCTATAGTTTGGCGAATGAACGTCGCCTTCTGCTGCAAATCCGGGATGGTCTTGCACCCGCAATAGCCCATGCCGGATTTCACTCCGCCGACCATCTGATAAATATGCGGCGCTAACAGCCCCTTGTACGGCACTCGACCTTCAATGCCTTCCGGCACCAACTTGGGTGCGGGACGACCGCCCTGGCCATACCGATCACCGCCGCCCCGTTCCATGGCTCCGATCGACCCCATTCCGCGATACACCTTGTAGGTCCGGGCCTGGAACAATACGGTTTCACCAGGAGCTTCTTCAGTCCCGGCCAGTAGACTGCCCAACATGACCGCCGACGCGCCGGCCGCCAGGGCTTTCGTGATATCGCCGGAATACTTGATTCCGCCATCGGCAATGACAGGAACTCCTGATCCGGCCAATACTTTGGCGCAATCTGCAATCGCTGTCAGTTGTGGCATACCTGCACCAGACACCATCCGCGTCGTGCAAATTGATCCTGGTCCTACGCCCACCTTGACAGCGTCTACACCGGCCTTCACCAAATCCTTGGCCGCCTGCGCCGTCGC
The DNA here is from genome assembly GCA_040006855.1 of Nitrospira sp. Lineage (GTDB taxonomy): Bacteria > Nitrospirota > Nitrospiria > Nitrospirales > Nitrospiraceae > Nitrospira_A. The sequence goes on along the minus strand of JBDTWG010000050.1, from coordinate 7,674 downwards.
AATGTTGCCTGCGATAATGTCCAACTGAGGATAGGTTTTGCGCACCATTTTGACCGTATCTAACACAGCCTGCGAATGCCCATGCGCCGTATCTACCACGACGACGTCTACCCCGACCTTCACGAGCAAGGCGACCCGGTCTCCGGTCTCAGGCCCGACCCCTAAAGCTGCCCCCACCCGAAGACGACCATGAGAATCCTTACAGGCATGGGGATACTTGATGCGCTTTTCGATGTCTTTAATCGTAATCAGCCCTTTGAGCTCAAACTGCTTGTTCACGACCGGCAGTTTCTCAATCCGGTGTTCGTGCAGAATTTCACGCGCCTTCTCCAAACTTGTCCCTTCCGGTGCGGTAATCAGCTTGTCGCGCTTCATGACTTGCGACACTTTCAGGTCCATTCTGGTTTCGAATCGCAAATCGCGATTGGTCAGGATTCCGACCAGCTTGCCACCCTTGGTCACCGGGATACCGGATATTCGGTACTTAGCCATGAGGTCGTGCGCATCGCGGATGGTCTGATCCGGCGAGATCGTAATGGGATCCAGGATCATCCCACTCTCAGATTTCTTCACTTTGTCAATTTCGGCTGCTTGGTCGGTGGGAGAGAGGACGCGGTGCACGATGCCGATCCCGCCCTCCTGCGCCATCGCAATTGCCAGTCGCGCTTCTGTCACGGTGTCCATGGCGGCGCTGACGATGGGAATATTGAGCTGAATGTTTCGAGACAGGCGAGTTCGGGTATCGACCTCGCTCGGGAGGACATGCGACTTCGCCGGCACCAGGACGACGTCATCATACGTCAGCCCCACCCGAATCTCCTTCTCCAACATCAGACGCCACCCTCTCCCGGGCCTCTCGCCCGTTATGCCTATACTTTCGTCTTGTCGACCTGGCCCAATTCCGCGACGGCTTCGGCCTCTTCCTGCAACCGCTCACTGCCTTCGTCCGCCGGCATAAATTGCTGGACCCTCGTATTCCCGCTATCGACGGCAAATACGCTTCCTCTAGAATCCGCCACGATGCCGTAGGGGAAATTGAATTGACCGTCACCGCCTCCAAATCCGCCCCACTGAGAGATAAAATTCCCCTCGCGGTCGAATTTTTCTATACGATGGTTACCGGTATCCGTGACATACACATCACCTTGGCCATCCACCGTGATCCCCCAAGGAGATCGAAGCTGTCCGGCTTCCTGCGCCAAGGGACTGCTGGCATGACCGGCCTCTGAACTGCCTCCCCACTTCGTGAGCAGCTGCGGCAACACGTTGGTGCTGGTATCGAATTTCTGAATGCGGTGATTGCCCATGTCAACGACATAGACCGTGCCGTCAGCCTGATCGACGGCGATCCCTCGCGGAAAATAGAACTGCCCGTCACCGTTTCCGAAACTACCCCACGACATGATGAATTCCCCGCTCATGTCGAATTTCTGGACCCGGAAATTTGCGCTATCGACGACATAGATATAGCCGCGTACTCGATCGATCGCGATGCCCCAAGGCGCGTTAAACTGGCCTTCGCCGTTCCCGCGGGAGCCGAACTTCATGATGTAGCCACCCAATTTGCCGTCGAACTTCTGAACTCGATGATTGTTCGTATCGACCACGTAGACGTTGCCTTTCGCATCACAGGCAATGCCCGTCGGATTGTGAAAGTTCGCATTGGCGGCCCCGAAATTTCCCCACAGGATAATGAAGTTCCCGGTGCGGTCGAACTTTTGGATACGATTGTTGCCGTTGTCGACGACAAAGATGGCTCCCTGTTGATCGATGGCCAATCCATACACCGGCGCCATGAACTCGCCGCCGTGCAGCAACGACGCGCCACGACCAGGCTTGCCCCATTTGGAGACACAGAGATATCCAGAGGTGTTGACCAGAATGGTGGCGCTCGCCGGCGTCGAGATATTGTTCCCGACGTCTTTGAACCAGACGATGACCGTCTTCTGCCCGTCGCCCGGAGAGAGAATGAAGGGAATCGTCGCGCCGAACTTAATCGCGGGCGGAACTTCCACCCATCCCGGCGTTCCCGCCATCGGCGTCATCGGGTTTTCTGAAACATAATAGGCGGCGACGCCGGTATCGAGATCGGTGGCGGAGATCGTCACCACAATTTCAGGAGAATTCGTCATGAACGCGCCATGGTTGATGACCGCGTAAGGAGTTTGCGGAGCCGTGATGTCGATCAGCACTGGCGTTGCCGAGACCTCTTCGGACAGTCCACTCTCCGTCCCGTCTTCATAGACCGCCGTCAGTGCATAGAAGTACGCCTGATCGTTGGTTAATCCCGTATGATTATAGGGACTGGAAACTCCTTCTATCTTCGTGCCGCCTTCCAACGTCAGATTCGCCGTGGTGTGGAAGTAGAGATTGTAGGAGACCGCTCCCGGCAAATCCATCCAACTGAGAAATGTTTCGGTGTCTCCGGGCTTGATCGCGATATTGCGCGGAATCGGATAATCGGTCACCACTTGAGCCCGCTCGCGCTCTTCTTTTCCCCGATTCAGTTCTTCATCCGTGGGCACATACTTAATGACCCGGTGGTTGCCGCTATCGACGACATACACCGCTCCCTCCTTGTCGACCGCGACGCCGGAGGGGAAATTCAGCTGCCCTTCGGTTTTCCCACGATTACCCCACGCACAGAGAAACGTGCCGTTGCCGTCAAACTTTTGAATACGGTGGTTGCCCTGATCGACCACGTAAACGTTGCCCAAGGCATCGCAGGTGACGCCCCACGGCGCCTTAAACTGGCCGGGACCACTCCCTTCCCGCCCCCATTTGGTCAAAAAACTGCCGCGTGTGTCGAACTTCTGGATACGGTTGTTGCCTTCATCGGCCACATACGTATTTCCTACAAAATCAACCGCCACTCCACGAGGGAAAAAAAACGCTCCGTCAAAGCTCCCGTCCCGTCCCCACTTCAGAAGAGGCGTACCATCACCTTTAAATTTTTGTATACGTGCGTTATTGGTGTCGGTGACATAGATATTGCCTTCTTGGTCGGTCGTCACACCCCAGGGTGCGTCGAATTTGTTCATGTCTGCCCCACGCCAGGCAAACCCGAATTTGCCCCAGGACTTCATGGGATTGCCGTCGGTATCCAAACGCTGCACACGGTTATTTCCGGTGTCGGCCACATACACCTGTCCGTCCGCATTGGTAGCCAACCCGCGCGGATAGTAGTACCCGCCCTCGGCGCTGCCCGCTTCACCGCCCCAGCGCCCAAGAAAGGTGCCCGCTTTGTCGAATTTCTGAATCGAATGATTGTCGGTATCCGCGACGTACAGATTGCCGTCCTTGTCCACGGCAATGCCGGTTGGGGAGCTGAACTCGCCGTCTTCCACACCTTCCTGCCCGATAATCTTGGCAATCAGGTAGGGAGCCGGAATCGCCATTACTTCCTGCGATTCAGGACTTTCGCCCTTCTGCGTCACGACGGTGACGACATAGTGATAACAGGTCCCATTCGCCAAATCGTCGTGCATGAAGGGCGACTGCGCGCCTTCGATACAGGTCCCTTTTTCCTTGGTCACACCGATGACGGTCTTGAAATCTTCAGCACTTGCGATGGGCCGCGTCAGTTCTGAAAACTTAATCTGTACGCCCTTGGTGGTCATGAAATATAAGTTGTAATACATCGCATCCGGCACCGCATCCCAGGTGATCATCACCCGACCATTCCCAGCCTTGGCGGCCACTCCAATCGGCGCAGGTGGCAGGTCTTCCTCCTCAGCAACGGAGTCTCCGGCTCCCCATTCACTCTGACTTCCCTCCGCCGTGAGATGATGCCGGTCAAACCGAAACATTTCGTCGAGCAGCCAGGCCTTGATCATGGTGTTCCTCGTGGTACGAGATTGGTGAAGATTGGCGGATGTTTCAATAACTTAGAACGGGCAGTCTAACAAAGCGAAAAGAAGGGAGTCAAGGCACGAACCGCGAGTCTGACCGGGCTCCTTGGCTGCTCGACGTGATCCCGAGTATGCCGAAGTGCATCGACCGCACAGCCGTCAGACCACAACACTGAGCTCGTACTGCGTCCATCCCCCCAAAGCTGGATGGACGCGATTCTTATGAATGTCATAGGCTCTGCACTCTCGACACAGGAACTCAATGCGTGTCTCCTAGTAGGATGAACCAATCGGAGGTGTACCATGTGGCCCACACGACTTGTGCTCGCAACCTTCGCTGCGAGCCTGATCTTCGCCCCCACTGTTCAAGCGACTGACTCATCCGCCGTGGACATGTGGGAATGCCCAAGCCCTGATGGCACAATCCTTTACACGAACAAAGAACGGCCGGGTTGCCAGCCAAAGATGCTTCAGGCGCTTTCCGTTGTACCTTCGTTGCCAGATATGCCCTTCCGTCCTTCAACCGGTGGTTCGACCTATCAGCCGACTCCTGGAATGCATGATTTTTCTTATGACACCCCGATGGGCGCCTTGCGAAATATGACGCAGGTCCCTGATTTTGCACGCGATTGGTATGCAGGTAACACGGCTGGCGGATCGGCCCAAGCCGAAGTCTGCGGTATGTACATGGAATGGATTCACCTCACGCAGAACAGTCGCGGAGGGTTTTTCTTTGGAACCGATCCATCCTACGGTGGAAATCCAACGGCCCGCAATTGGCAGGCCCCAAGCTATTCCTTTTACGACAACGCCCGGTATGTGGCCCTTTCACGAATATTCGGGGCAGGTTTCATTCCCATCGGCTGCCACTAACTGTCGTCCTGGGCGAGCGAGCCGCTGCTCAGGGAGCGATACGAAAAAGGTCTCCAGAAGCATCCTGCGCGCAGGCGACTTCTGGAGACCTTTCGTACGAAACTAACACTGATTGGAGTTCACCCAAGTCTCTTCTGAGAGACTTGTTCAGACTCACGGACAGGCTTAGGATTCTTCTACGACATCGGCTGCCACGAAGTCATTCTCAGCATTCGCATCGTGCTCACCCATCTCCGTTGCTGCGCCATTGACCTCTATCAGGATGACCTCCTCAAAGACTCCCTCCGCAAGCTCCTCCGCTGAGGCTTCTGTGGGTTGCGACAACGCCTCACCATTCACCTCAACGGATTCATCAATCGGCAACATCGCCTGCTCGGACTCGCCCAACTCCCTGAACTCGCGAAGCGGTGGCAATTGCGATAAATCTCGCAAACCAAAATGTTCAAGGAAGAATTTCGTCGTACCATACATGATCGGACGCCCCGGTTCCTCCTTCCGGCCTACGATGCGCACAAGTTTTCGCTCCAATAAGGTCCGGATCACTCCCGACGTTTCGACCCCTCGAATTTGCTCGACCTCCGCGCGCACGATCGGTTGCTTGTAGGCAATGATTGCTAGAGATTCTAAGGCGGAGCGCGAGAGCTTCGATGGGGCCTTCACCTTCTCCAAACGTTTCAGCCAGGGCGCAAATTCTGCCTTGGTCATGATCCGATAGCCGCCTGCCACTTCAGCCAACTGCAGCCCGCGGCCTTCCTGTTCATAGTCATGACTGAGGCTGATTAAGGCCTGTTCGACCTCTTGCTTTGTGACGGCTCCGAGCAATGCCAAGAACCTCGTGACCGGGATGGGATCGGCCGTGACAAAGAGCAATGCCTCAAGGATTCCCTTCAAGGCCCGCAGGTCAGAAAGGGTCGGATCAGAAGCTGGCGCCGACATCTCGGTGGCAACAGATTCACCCGCTTCGGGCTCCACCTCGGACTCACCAACGTGAGCAGTAGGATCCTCGGCGCCCTCCCGCACCTCGACAGGCTCCTCAACCGCATCCCCCATGCCGAGAATCATAGATTCTTCCATTCAGACTCCTCCACTAATTCCTCTTCTGCAACGGCTGAAAAAGCGCGCGAGACCAGAATCGCCCCAAAGGTTTCGCTTTGAAATACCCGCACGACCCTGATGCGAATCAACTCAAGCAGCGCCAGGAAGGTCACGATCACGACGAGCCGGTGGCTCGAGGCTTCGAACAATGCGGTGAATGCCATGGACTCATGCTCTTCCAACGCTTCGATGATGGCGCTCATGCGAGTGCGAACCGTTAAGTTGTCGGGAATGATTTCAACCAGACGCTTCCCGGGATGGCGTGAGAGCACTCCCTGCAGCGCATCGACCAGATCGAATAAAGAAATCTCATCAAGAAGATTGTCATCTTTAGTGAGCTCCACGGCCGGACCAAGTTCTCGCGAAAACACGTCTCGCCATAGACGTTCCTTATAATCGAGTTGCGAGGCCGCCTCCTTGAACTGTTTGTATTCGAGCAACCGCCGCACGAGTTCCTCGCGTGGATCGGGGCCGTCCTCCTCATCCACAGCCGCTTCTTCCACCGGCAATAACATGCGCGATTTGATATGGAGCAATGTGGCCGCCATCACGAGAAACTCACCGGCCACGCCGAGATTCAGTTCCTTCATCACCGACAGATAGTCCAAATACTGCTGAGCAATCAGCGCAATGGGAATATCGTAGATGTTGATCTCGTTCTTCTTGATGAGGTGCAAGAGGAGATCGAGGGGGCCTTCGAAGTTCTCGATCTTGACTTGGTAGGGCAGTTCAGGTTGGTCCATCAGGTACTACACACTCCCTTGGACAAAGTTTCAATCTTATACCAAGTTATGGGGGGGCCGGGCAACACTAAAACTATATATGGGGGGTTAGGAGGGAGTCATTTGGCCCTAATGATATAGAGCAGCAGTCCGAACGCCATCAAAAAAAGCACAATTGTCAGTGCCTGCGACGAGAACGATCCCTCAGCTCGACCGGGCGTCGTGCCAGTGACCCGCGCGGTCCTGGTCAAGAGCGGTGGGTGAGCGAAAACCGCCTGTGCAAGGTCGTCACGCTCTTTGAACGCAGCATCGGAAAAATCTGCCTGCGCCCCGAATCTCGCCGAAGCAAAGCTGGTGGAGCGATCGAAGAGGGTAAAGAGGAAGAAAGCTTCCCGCTCGAACTGTGTGGACGAGAAATCGCATTTCCCACGGCAATGCGCGCCGGAAAATCCGGTCCCCATGTGAAACGACGCATGCGAGAAATTCGCATCTTGTTCAAAGACCACCTCTAAAAACTCCGTCAAGCCCTTGAATGCGGCACCGCGGAAAATGGCCGGACCGGAAAAGCTCGAGCGATGAAATCGGGCATGCGGACCGAACCGAGTGTCTGAGAACATGGCGCCCTGCGTAAAGCGATCCTGCACAAAATAACTCTCCTGCTCGAAGGTCGCATTCGATCCATCAACCAGACCGAGAAACACCGTGCGCGACAAATCGACGGATCCTTTGAAATGTGTCTGCGCCAACACCACTGGTCCGATGATCAGCAAAAAGCCTTGTTTGAGCCGATTGACGATCCGTCCCTCGACCCGCGCGTTCTTGATCACAAACGGCCCACGGATGACGTGCACGCCTTCATCGTTGAGTCCCTCGAGTTCTCGATGGTCTTCAGGCGAGAGGTCCCGCAGCGCTGCCACTTTCTGTAGCGGCAGCTCATCGAGCAGCAGATCGCCTCGGATCACAACACCGCCCAAGTCTATCCCCTTACCTGACGTAAGCGCATGTAACAAGTCTTGCGCGGGAATCGCACGCGCCTCGCGCTCAGCCTCACTGCAGGCGCTGCTTAGCCGCAGGGTGAAAGCGGCGGTCGCGCTGCTCCCCCCCGTCTCCGCCGTACATTCCGCGCGAAGCAT
>JBDTWG010000049.1:0-14613 GCA_040006855.1 Nitrospira sp. | reverse complement strand
GATCCTGCGCACCAACATGAAACCATCGTGATCGGTGCGCATCGTGATCACTTCGGACGACAAGGCGGCCTGCTCTTCGCCGGAGCCGACGACAATGCTTCCGGCACGGCGGTGCTGTTGGAGGTGGCGCGGGTGCTCGCGGCGTCTCCGACCCGCCCCAAACGCTCAATTGTGCTGGTGTCGTTCAGCGGAGAAGAACAGGGACTGCTGGGATCCAAGTTCTACGTGACGCAGCCGGTCGTACCGCTGCCCTCGACGGTCGCGATGATTAACGTGGATCACGCAGGGGTCGGGAATGGGAGACTCACTATCGGGGTAACGGGACTAGAAAAAGCTGTCGTTCAAGAGGCGGGACAGACAGCAGGGCTTATAGATTATATTGATCTGTTCGGCTTCTTCCCCGGAGGAGACCACGTGCCGTTTAAAGAGGCGGGAGTTCCCACAGTGACAATTGTAAGCGGTGGGGTCCACCCGCATTTTCATCAACCCACCGATACCGTGGACACGCTGAACCCTGATATTCTCTCAGCAGCTGCACGATATGTACTGGCCCTGGCCTGGCAACTCGCCGATGCTCCATAGCGCGTTACGCACCGCCCGCTACACCAGGAGGTTCCGAGAACAGAACGCTTGGGTATGTGGTCTGGCTCGTTCGATCCCATCCCGCACATTATATGTCCGACAACACGTTTTATCTAACCGAGACCACCTCGACTTGACCCTCCCGACGAATGACCGTGATGCCGACATCGAGATCGTGACGCCGCAGGAGAAGATCTACTGAGGCCGTTCCAACCTTTAAATTTTTAATCTGCATCTCGCCCACGAATCGCGGCAGTGTAGGGTACTGGAAGATCACCTTTCGCTCCGACGCAATGATCGACAACCCAAGACAGGCCTGAAGCGCCATGAATGCCGATCCGGCAGCCCAGGCTTGTGGGTTACAGGCCACGGGATACCGTGTCAGCCCTTGACCAGGCCGGCGCACAAATCCACAGAACAACTCCGGCAACCGATGAAAATCAAGGACCAGACTGACCTCAAATAACCCCGTCATGACTTTGTCGACCTCCGCCTTGAGACCGTACCGCGCGAAACCGGCGGCAATCATGGCGTTGTCATGCGGCCACACGGAACCGTTGTGATAGGACATCGGGTTATACCGACGTTCTGAATCGGCCAGGGTTCGGATCCCCCACCCGCTGAACATCTCGTCGGACATGAGCGTCTCCGCCAATCGTTTGGCATGCGCGTCGCTCGCAATTCCCGTGTAGAGGCAATGCCCGGCATTCGATGTTTTAATCCGGCAGGGCCGCTTCTTGCCGTCCAAGGCAAGGGCATAGGTCGACAGATCATCGCACCAAAAGGCTTCCTCGAAACTCTCCTTGAGCGACAGAGCCTGCCGTCGAAGCTGACTGGCCCGATCATCATACCCCAGGGCGTCCGCCAGCTTAGAAGCCTGCAGCTTCGCGTCGTATACATAACCCTGCACCTCACACAGCGCGATTGGTCCTTCCGCCATCGAGCCATCTTCATGCGAAATCGAATCGTGGGAGTCTTTCCAGCCTTGATTGTCCAACCCGGTGGGCGATTTCCGCACATACTCCAGGAATCCGTCGCGATCGGGATCGCCAAACGTATCCATCCAGGTCAACGCCGCCTCGACATTGGCCCAAATGGTTTGTACGAACGCCAAATCTGCCGTCCGTTCGTAGTACGCCCCGGCCAACATGACAAATAGGGGTGTGGAATCGACGCTGCCGTAGTAAACCCCGAATGGAATCTCTCCCAAGGCAGCCATTTCGCCCTTGCGTGTTTCATGAAGGATCTTCCCGGGCTCCGCGTCCTGTGCCGGGTTTACTTCCGTAGCCTGCGTGTACGCCAGATAGGTCAAAACCCCGCGCGCCAATTCCGGTCTAATCCACAAACACTCCAAGGCGGTGATGATGCCGTCCCGCCCAAACGGCGTACTGAACCATGGCACTCCGGCGTAAGGATAGGGGCCTTGTTCCGTGTCTGTGACCATCATGCATACATCCAGCAAAGAACGATTCCACCAAGCATTGAATTGGGCGTTGGAGGTCTGAATGGCGCAATCCTGGGGCTGCTCCGCCCCGAAGGCCAGACCGGCTTCCGCCATCGCCGCATCGTAGGACAAGAACGTCCGCGAATCCTGAGACAGATCGCACGCCACAATCACCGCCAACGCGGCCTCCCCCTTCGGATCGAGTTCAATGTCGAAGGTCGCCTGCGAGGCCGTGACCTCTTGCGGGGTTGGAGCGAAATGAATCCTGGTCTCACGCGTCACCGCGTCCAGCCCTTCGTAGCGCAGCACCAACAGGTCCTTCTGTAGAACATTCGGCAAGAGCGTGCCCTTCCGCTCCCGTTTCTTGCCGCGCACTTCAAAGATATCCGCGAAATCGGCTTCAAAGCGGATCGACAGGGTCATCTTGACCGCCGACAGACTATAGTTCGAGAGACGAAAACGCTCGTAACTCACCCCGTTCCAAAGAAAGCGCGACCGAAAGACGTGGACACTCCCGCGCGGAATAGCGATGCGACCGTCCCGATACAGATCGGGATTCGTCAGGTCCACGGCCAGCAAGGCATTGTCTTCCTTGACCATGGAACTCAGGAGCATTGGCCGATCGTTGTTCAGAAATAATTCCTGTCGCGACAAGAAGCGGGTTCCTTGGTGAAACAATCCCTGGGTTCCACGGCCCACCGGTTGTATGTCGCCATACCGATCAAAAACACCGAACGTCTCGCCGTGCTTGAGTACACGCGTACGGTCATCCGCCATTGACGAGCTGGCTAGGATATAAAAACGATCATTGACGTTGATGATTTCTTCCACGTATTCCTCCCGCAATCTCAGGCTTATCCACGAAACGATTTATAGTCGCAGATACGACTTCACCCTCGCCCTTGGTGGCCTGATATTTTTTGGTCTTGTTCCACCCTGAGGAACAGGTCGGATCGAGTGCCACGATCACGCGCACCCTCAATGACTCGTGGGCTGCGTAACCATCACGACGGGCCGCTTCGCTTCCTCCGCTGAATGGGGATCCGGCTCTGTCCAATTCGTCCGTATCCACCGCACCACCCGCACTGACACGAGTGCCGACAGGAAAAGGCCCACGCCGATACCGAACACACTGGGACGTTCACCGAACTCCTGGGTCACCCAGCCAAAGATCGTCATGCCGGCAATGGCGGAGGTCATCGCCCCCAAATTGTAAATCGCCAGTACCCGCCCCAACAGCGACGTCGGCGCAATCTCCTGCAACACGCCCCAGGCCACCGGCGTGAGCGTTCCCGCACCCATGCCGATGATGACCATCAAAGTCGCTGCCACCAATCGGTTCGAGGTCAGGATTAACCCCAGCAATGCGAGGCCGCTGATGAAACTCGACAGCGCCATCAACTGAATGCGCTTTGGCAGCGTCCACGCAGACAGTGACACCAGACCCAGCGAGACCAACAGTAGCCCGACACCGAATGCGGACCATAAATACCCGACCTCAATCGGGCCGAGATCCAACAGTTTCTTCCCGAATACAGGAAACAGCGTGCTGAATGCGCTCGTCGCAAAGGTATACATTGAGGCAGCCCCGATCAACATCAGAATGATCCGCTGCTGCCGGAGCACATAGTGAAAGCCCTCGAGAACATCGCGAAAGGTTCCGGCCAGCGAGGCCTCACCCGCTAGGATAGATTCAGCTCGCGGAAACCGGATAAAGAGAAAACAGGCCGCCGAGACGACATAGCTGACCGCATTCACACACAGCACTTCCTGCGAGCTCATGGTCGCAATACCCACTCCGCTTAACGCCGGCCCGACGATGATGCCGATGCTGGTCGTCGTCTGCAGCAATGCATTAGCTGCGGTAAATTCATGGCGGGAGACCAACGAGGGGATCGCGGCGGTCAGCGCGGGGCCGAAAACGGCAGAGGCGACGGCATGAACAAACACCATGAGATAGAGCCGCTCGATGCTGAACGCCTCAACCGGTATCAGACAGGGGATCACCCCCAGGACCACTGCGCGGATGAGGTCGCTGCTGATCAACAGAAGTTTCTTGGGGACACGATCGACGACCACACCGATGAAGGGACCGAACAAAATGGGCGGCAAAGTCTGCAGCAGCCCAATCATGGTTGTCTTGAGAGGAGAGCCGGTGATGGAGTAGACAAACCAGAGTAAGGCGAGCTTAGACACACCATCGCCGACTTGGGAGACCATCTGGCCCCACCAGACCAGCGTGAAGTCGCGCGTCAACAGCTGCGGCGACCACTTCACGTTCGGGCGTCCTGCCCCTCCGCTGACGCGCTGCGGTTCCATACCCTCAGCAGACTGCGTCTCGGACTCCCTCTGTCAATCCGCTCATGTGAGAATCCTATTCTCCGGCGACCAATCGCACGGCATCGGCATTGACGGCCCGCACGCCCGGCACTTGTCGAGCCGCCTGAGCCGCTTCCAGCACAATGATCTGAAACCGCGTGTGTCCGCTTAGCGTGACAACGCCGTCCTCGGTTTTTACATCGAATTTCACAGATTGCAAGGTTTTGCTTTTGTCGAACCGCTCTTTCACCAGTTGCGTCACCACCTTATCTCGCTCGGCGACGAGGCCATGCGTCGCATCCGACTCGATTTTGAGGCGGTTTTCCACCGCGTGCACGCCTTCGAGACATCTCACGATATCCGTGGCCGCCTTCTTATCCGACTCCTGCGAGACCTTCCCGAGCAACACCAGATCCTTGTCCTTGGCGTCCACCTCAATCTCGTAGGGAAACAGCCGCGGGTCAGCCATGAGCGCCAGTTTGGCCGTCACCATGGATGAGCGTATCGGCTTCTTCGGCTCGGGCTCCGCCGCCTTGGGGCGATCGCCGGCAGTATTGTCAGCGGGTGCTACGGGTGCCTCAGCCGCCGCCTTCGGCTCGGCCGCATGGACCACGGCAGGACAGGGAGTTTCTGGCGCCACGTCGGACTCTTTGGATTTCAGTTCTGAATCTTTTGATTTCTGTTCCGTTTCCTTCGCCTTGTCAAATTCTTTAGTCTTGTGTTCCGATTCCTTGGTCTTTACCGGCGGTTCTTTTGTTTTCGGTTCTGCATCCTTTGGCTTCGTCTCCACCTCTTTGGATTTTGTCTCGCTCTCTTTAGGCTTCACGTCGGCTTCCTTGGGTTTCTGCTCAGGCGGCTTCAAATCGGAATCTTTGGGCTTAGGATCGGGCTCCTTCGGTTTCACGTCTGGGTCTTTAGGTCGTTGAGTCGGTGGCGGCTCAGGTTTTCCTTCGGGGGTCGACTCTGTGCCTGTCGCCACGCCCCCTGCCCCCAGCAGCCACCCTGCCAGCACCAAGGCTCCCATCAGAGAAATAGAATGAGTCATCCGCATAGGCCCCTCATATATTGAATTAAACGGCGCATACAAAGGCTGATGAACGAGCGCACATCGTGACCATCGAGTGAGGAGACGAGACGCCCTGGAATAAAAGACATACGCGAGGCACGGGGAGAAAGCAACAGCTGCGCGGTCTCTCCGAATTGGCGACAATGCCATGCTGGCGAGCGTGTCCGCTTCCAGGTATGTGGACTAAAACGAAGGGAAGAGAAGGTTATGCGACAATCGGGCTCACTGCCAGTTCACGGCGGCTGACCTGCATCGTAACCACGGCAGTGAGCAAGAGTAGGAGTCCAATTCCGACGAGACTTACAGCGGGGCCCAAGGCATCGGCGGCCCATCCGAATCCAACCATGCCGACCATGGCCGACGCCATCCCCCCCGTACTGAACGTAGTGAACACGCGTCCGAGTAAGTGTTCGGGCGTGACTTCCTGGAGCATCGCCGATACTACCGGATAAAATAGAGAGGTGCTCCCTCCGATGATCACGATCAACAGAAACGTACTGAACAACAGGGGCGTTTGAATCAGTCCCAGGGCGCAGACAGCCAAGCCGCCGATCGCGAGCGAACGGCCGATCCTTCCGACCCGATCCTGGAATGTGCCTTGTGGCATCCGAGCGAGCCAAATGGAAGCGCCCAACATGCCAATACCCAAGGCTGACCATAACCAGCCCAATTCCATCGGACCGACCTGCAACAACTCCTTTGCAACCACGGGGAGAAGAAATACAAAGGCGCTGATCGCAAGGTTATACAGAACTGCGGTGATCATGAGGCTAAACACCACACGTTGTTGTAAGAACACAAACCGAAATCCCACCATCATGTCCTGAATGATCGGAGTGGACACGGCTTTCAAATCCCCTAAAACACGAGTGTCTCGCACGCGAATCGGCAACAGAAACAGGGCTGATACCAAGAAGGTAGCGGCGTTTACGTAGAGCACATTCTGCGCTCCGATCAGAGCGATGCCGAGCCCGCTCATGGCCGGACCCAACAAAACGCCAATGTTGGTGGTGCTCTGGAGGAACGCATTCGCCGTCGTCAGTTGAGAGCGCTGGACGATCAGCGGCACCGAGGATGACAAGGCCGGACCGAACACGGTGGAGACGATCGAGACGAGAAACACCAAGACGTATAACCGTTCAAGCGTCAGCATATCGAACGCATAAAAGACCGGTATCAGAAGCATCATGAGGGTGCGTAAGAGGTCCACGATGATCATGACCGCTTTTTTGGGCAGCCGATCAAGATAGACCCCGATGAGTGGGCCGAACACCAATGGGGGAATAGTTTGCAGCAGACCGATGGCGGTCATTTTGAGGGCCGACCCGGTCATCTCATACACAAACCAAAGTAGCGCAACCTTACTTAATCCATCGCCGATCTGAGAGACGACTTGACCTGCCCACAGGCACCCGAAATCGCGTGTGCCTAGTAGCCGCCATCCGGACGCAGTCGTCGCGTCGGAATCGGATTGTAACCCGTCTGCCATGCTGGTCCTTCCGCGAGGGTGAGATCGCCCTGACTTAGAGGTTCGAAGCCTGTTGCTGCCCCGATGCTCCCGGGAGAGCCGCTGCATCGGTGATCAACTGTTGGTAAATCTTTACGTAGTCGCTGGTCATCCGTTGCGCGGTAAACCGCGCATCAAACACCTGACGGCAACGGTGACGATCGATGGTGCCGAGCTTCTCCACCTGACTGACCATTTCATTCAGATTTTCGCTGATAAATCCCGTCGAACCGTGGTCGATCAGTTCCGGAATAGACCCTCGTCGATAGGCGAGGACGGGCGTGCCGCAGGCGAGACTTTCGATCAACACGAGACCGAACGGTTCCGGCCAATCATAGGGACAGACGAGGCCGATAGCGTTCCCGATAAATTCACTCTTTTGCGCGTCGGTAATTTCGCCCACAAAGTCAATCAGAGGGTGATCAAGGAGGGGTTCCACGACTCGCTCGAAGTATGCCCGATCGGCCGGATCTACTTTGGCGGCTATCTTCAAAGGCAACCCAACACGCTTGGCCAGCTCAATAGCCTGATCCGGACATTTTTCCGGCGAAACTCGACCGAGAAAAGCCAGATACTTGCCCGGCTCCGCGTTAAACTTATACAGGTCTTTAGGTAAACCGTGATAGACGGTATTGGTCCAGTTGCAAAAGGACAGTGGACGTCGTTGTGAATCCGATATCGACACCAGCGGCAGCTCGGCAAATTCACGGAAGACCGGCACGAGTTCGGGCAAATCCAGCCGGCCATGCAGAGTTGTCACTACCGGTACACGGCAGCGACGAGAAAGTGAGAAGGCAAGGAAATCAAGGTGCGAATGGATGATATCGAATTGGTCAGCGGCACAGAAGACCTGCTCCATCATTTGAATAAGCGGTGCTTCACGATTGAAAATACCCGTGTTCAAACGCAGCGCCTGCTGACAGGGCGCCTCTAACTTGGCCCGCGTGACCGAATCACCGCTGGCAAACAACGTCACCTCGTGCCCCTGCCGGAACAGTTCTTCCGTCAAGTAGGAGACGATGCGCTCCGTTCCTCCGTACAACTTCGGCGGAACACTCTCCCAAAGCGGTGAAACCTGGGCAATCCTCATCAGTGCAATCTCCTTTGCTCTCTCAATCCTGAGATACTCAGCGCCCCAGTCGCACGGGCGACATCAAAATCTCACACCCATAGCCGTCATTCTTTGCATTCTTTCTGTTCTGCAGTTCTGATTCAATTGACATCTTTGAGGCGGGCCTATTCTTTTTGTCGCCTCGACGCTCATGTGATCACGGCCACGCATCGAGCTCTCCCTCACGCAAGCGTCATACCACCACTTGGCGCAAGCGGAATGTTCCGAACAAGATACAAGAAGAATGAATTACGAATCAACAACTTGGGATCGGTTGCCGGGACAAAGAGTCGAATACATATAGAATTCACGCAGCCTGTGGATTCTGTTGATAACCGAACTCTCAGCTGAGGATGGGTGTGACAAGCTTGCGTTGATGGACTAAACCGCCCCAGAAATTCCCGCTTCGATAAGCAGAGCGTTAGGGAATGTCATCGAGAATGGTGGACTGGATGGGAGGAAGAGGCCCGACGTCTCGCGGCACGGGAGGAAATACCAAAGGGGAACCTATCTGATTCGCCCCCTGGATCAATCCAATAGAGAGTTGCGGCCCGAGCGTCATCATGGCGCCACTCCATGCCTGTCCGGTCGCGGGATTGCGAAAATTATATGATTGAAAGTTATTCCCAAAATTATAGATGTAGCCCTGGGTGCCCTGGTTATCCAGATACAAATTGCCCGGTCCCACGAGCCCGAACAGCGGGGCGACTCCCCCGCCCAGCCCGCGCACTCCTGAGACGGATTGTGCTGCGGCGGAGAAGGGAGAAAGCACAATCGCCAGACCGATGACCGCCAACCAGGATTTCATCTGACACATGGCCACGCCCCTTCCGTTCAGCATGGACACCGATCCCCGTTTATGGTACCACCCCAGCACCGATTTAGTATGGCCGACCCCCCCGCTCGCATCAAGGAGTTTGTTATGACGATTCGAATCTTCCGGGGAATCTTTTTCATCGGGACTGCAACGGCACTGCTTGTATCGACTACGACGCCTAGCTTCGGCCTGGAAGTAACTAAACCGGTTCCCACCGAACGCCGCGAGGCAGTATCGCTCGCCGATGCCGTCGTCAAAGCCCTGCAAAATAATTTGGATATCCATATCGGTCGGCAAACCAAAGAGAGCCGGTTGGCTGACATTGTGATTGAGCAGGCGAAGTTCGACCCGACCGTGAGTCTCAATGGGCAATATAACCGACAGGTCGCACCACTCAATCGTCCGATATTGGGATTCACCGGCGCGAACTTGCAGGACATCACGAAGTTTGACCAAAACACCTCCACCGTAACCGCAGATATCACTCAAAATCTCCCCACTGGCGCGAATTACGACATCAACTATAGCCCCCAGCGCAGCTACGTCAGCGGCCCAAATACCTTCTTGTTCAATCCGGCCTGGACAGGCGGCCTCGCCTTGACGGTGACCCAACCACTCTTGAAGAATTTTGGGAGCGAACTGAACCGGACCTTCATTTCCATTGCGCAGAACAATGCGACGGTCGAACAACACGTCTTCCTTGACCGGGTGCTGACCGTCATCGCTACGGTCGAACAAACCTTCTGGGAAATGGTGTTTGCGAACGAGAACCTCAAAGTCGCCCAGGCGGCGCTCAAGGCCGCGGAAGAACTCTTGGCCAGCAATCGTGCCAAGGCGAAGGCCGGCGTCATGTCGATTGTCGACGTACTGCAAGCCGAAGCCGCAGTCGCCTCGCGAGTCGAGCAAATCCTGGTGGCGGAGAAATCGATTCGCGACCAGGAAGACCAATTACGCCGCCTCTTGAATCCCGCCGAAGAAGAACTGCGACAGGATCTGCGATTGATCCCGACTGATCCCCCGACGACGTCACTGGAAGCGATCAGTCTGCAGGAAGCCATCGACATCGCCATCGAGCGCCGACCGGAAATTCTCCAAGCCGGCAAAAACGTTGAGACCAGCGACCTCAATACGAAATTTGCCAAGAACCAAATGCTCCCGACCCTGTCGTTTCAAGGCACCATGGGGCTCTCGGGACTGGGCGCGGATTACAATGACGCGACCAAACGGAACTTCGGCGGGGACTTTTATAACTACGGCGCCGGATTAGTCCTCAGTTATCCACTCGGCAACCGCTCGGCCTATAGCACCTACAACAAGCGGCAACTGGAAGCCCGCAATGCCCAAGCTTCCTTGCAGAGTGTGCGCCAGCAGGTCATCGTTGGCGTCCGCGAAGCCGTGCGTCGGGTGCATACCGACTTCAAGCGAATTGAAACCACTCGGTCTGCCCGCATTATGGCCGAGAAACAATTGCAGGCCGAGCAGGAACGCTTGAAGGTCGGGCTCAGCACTACCCGGTTCGTGCTCGACTTTCAACGTGACTTGGCCACCGCTCAAGGCAATGAACTCCGCGCCACCCTCGACTACAACAAATCTCTCTCGAACTTGGCTCGCAACAAGGCCACCACGCTGGAACGGTACAACCTACGACTCGAATAGACCGGTCATGACCCGGCCTGAGCAAGCACCGCCGATTCACGCGATTCAGGTGCCCGAACGAGGAGCAGCTCTCGTGCTGCTCCCCATTGCCGCGTCGGTTCTCTTCTATTGCTCCCCGATCACGCTCCGGCAGCACCAGCTCTATCAGTTTCTCCCCCAGCTCTGTGCCTATGCAGCCTTCTTACTCTGGATTGAGCGCAACAAATCGGTCGTTCAGCGACTAGGCCTCCGCTTCAAGCTCGTTCCACAGGGTTTCCGTTGGGGACTGGTCACCGGCCTGCTACTCGGGACGATCAATTCGCTGGTCATTCTCTACCTTGTGCCACCCCTTGGAGGAGAGTACAGATTTCTCGCCGATACGCCGCATGCGAAGATTCCGCTGTGGATCATGCTGCCGTGGTTTATTGGAATCATCGCCCTCACGGTCGAGCTGAACTTTCGCGGCTTTCTGTTAGGACGGCTGCTCGCCCTGAAGCTCTCACCTTCCATCGCCGTCATGACAAGCGCGCTGCTGTTTGCGTTCGATCCCTTTCTAGTGGCAACCTTTCAACAGCTCCATTGGATCGCCGTCTGGGACGGGCTAGTGTGGGCAACGCTGTGGGTCACATTCCGAAACCTCTATATAACGATCGTGGCCCATGCTGTGGAGGTCATGGTGCTGTATGGTGTGATGCGAACCGTATTGGCCTAAACTGTCCTGGCTCATCAGACCCAAAGAGTTGAAGTTATGGTTTATGTCCCCACCGTCTTCCTCCTGGGGATGCGATGACACGACCTGCGGGACTCCTATGAACCCCTCCTTTTCCAGCCACCTCGTCAATGACGTCTTCGGCGATCCTGGATTATTTGTGGAAGTACGCTGGTCGAAGCGTGCGTTGCTATTCGATCTCGGCCACAATGATGCGCTGGGCCCTACCCGCCTGTTGCGTGCCGGCGACATCTTCATTTCCCACACCCACATGGACCACTTTATTGGCTTTGATGCGTTGCTGCGCGTCGCGCTCGGCCGAGGGAAGACCCTGCGGCTGTATGGGCCTCCTGGCCTGATCGCAAATGTTCAAGGAAAACTTTATGGCTATACCTGGAACCTGGTGGACGGTTATCCGCTAGCTATCGCCGTGCAGGAATTCCATACGCAAGCAATCCAGAGCGCGACCTTCCATGCCACCGATGGATTTCTCCGCCGAGATGCACCAGAAACTCCGGTTGTAGAGCCGAACGTTGATGGCTCCTTTTCCGTCCTCGCAGATCCCATGTTTATCGTACGAGCCGTGGCACTGAATCACCGCATACCCTCCTTCGGCTATGTGCTGCAGGAACAGTTCCATGTAAATATCAATAAGGAGCGACTGCATGAGGCCGGGCTCCCGGTCGGCTATTGGCTGAAGGAAGTGAAGCAGTATCTGTGGCAAGGCAAGCCCGACGATTTTCGATTTCAGGCCACTCTCTATCACGAACATCACAAGGAGGAGCGTGAGTTCGTCCTGGGCGACGTTCGTGAACGCTTCGTGACCATCAGTCGAGGCCAGAAAATCGCCTATGTCGTGGACGCCCGGTACGACGAGGAGAACGAAGCCAAGATCGTCGCTCTTGCGCAAGGCGCCGACATCTTTTACTGTGAGGCCCCGTTCCTAGACCAGGATAGCGAGAAAGCCCGCGAGCGCTACCATCTCACCGCGCGCCAGGCGGGAATCATGGGGAAGAAAGCCGGCGTGCGCGATCTGGTCGTCTTTCATTTCTCGCCGCGCTATACGGGACTCGGGCATGAGATCGAGGCGGAAGCACAGCAGGCATTTCGAGGAAGCTGAGGAGGTCGAGGATGGGTGAGTGGGCGAAGTATGGACTGTACTTCCTATTGGGCGGAACTATTGTCAGCATCTCGACCTATCTGGGATCGCAAGGCCGGTCGTTCCTAGCCGCCTTCGCCAGCACCTTTCCTGCCATGACCGGCGCGACGTTTATCCTCATCTATCTGAACGGCGGCAGTGAACACCTTGTCACCTACGCTAAAAACCTTCTCTGGTTTGTGCCGCCCTGGCTCGTCTACGTCGGCTGCATGATCTATGGCGTGGAGCGCGTCGGGTTCTGGCTCTCCATGGCCGGCTCGATGGTCCTCTACATGTGCTGTGTGGGGCTGGTGAAGTTGCTCGCGCGATAGAGTGCCTCGACGCAAGTCTCCGCCTTTCGACATTTCTTCCCTCGTCGCGTATACTTCATGCGATATTTCAAGAAGATCCGAGATGAACGCTCACACAATCATTGAACTGCTGACGGAACGGATTCCCCAGGTGATCGCGATCTATCAATTCGGGTCGCAGGTCCACGGCACCGCTCGCCCGACAAGCGATATGGATGTGGCGATCCTAGCTCGCGATGCGATTCCGACGGAACAGCGCTTTCACATTGCACAGGACCTGGCATTCCAACTCCATCGAGACGTGGACCTCCTGGATCTCCGTACCGCATCCACCGTGATGCGGATGCAAGTGCTCTCGACCGGACAATGCTTGGAAACAAGGGACGATCAAGCGAAAGCCGAGTTCGAGATGTACACCTACGCTGACTATGCGAGACTCAACGAGGAACGACGGGAGCTGGTGAAGGCATTAAAGAACGCGGGCTCATCTATGGCTGACGATGTCATCCTCAACAAAGCCGCCAGCATCGAGCGCTGCCTGCTTCGTATCGTGGAGGAATACGGCGGGGACCGACGGAATCTCCTCACCAATCAGACCAAGCAAGATGCCATTATTCTCAACCTCCAGCGAGCCTGCGAGACGAGTATCGACCTCGCCATGTACGTCATCAGCCGTCGCCGACTGGGCCTGCCGCAAGAAAGTCGCGATGCCTTTGCGCTGCTCCAAACCGCAGGAATTCTTCCAGCCGACTTAACCACCTGCATGCAGCACATGGTCGGCTTCCGCAACGTGGCCGTGCACGAATACATCCGCCTCAATCTCGACATCGTCCTCACAATCATCACCAAACATCTGGATGACTTCCGCCGATTCTCCTCGACGATTGTGAAGACCTGCGCATAGCCTAGGGTTGCTGCCCTCACGAACAACTCGAACATCACCACCATACAAGCCCCCTTACTGAGACAGCTCCGACAAGCCGCGTTTGCAAGGCTGCGGTCCCTTCGCGTCGAAGCAACCCAGGGAGGTCCTCTCCCTCAGGCAACAAGAGCAATGTCAGCCGCGCAATGGCTTCGATGGGGAGACTGAGGAGATCTCGCCGAACCCGACGTTCAGCTAAGACTGATGGATGGGCCAGATCACCTCCCGAGTACACATCAAGAACTTGCTCAGGCGATCATGGTACTCACCAGGGTCGAGCTGACTCACATATACGAGCTGGCCAATACTTCCCTGCGCAAGTAAAACCACATCCCAAGGCCGCCCGGCCAGTACCACTGGTGGAGCTGAATCTCGGCGGTTGAAGCTCGAAAACACCAGCCGCTGAGCTTGGCGTGGGAACAGAAGCTTGAAACCATAAGGGCAATAAATCTTCTGACCACAGGCTGTCCGCCGCATCCTCAATTCCCTGCTCATAGAAGCCACAGATACGCCCTTCGGCATTTCGCAGCGGAAGAAGCAAGGCAAGATCCGGCGTTCCATCTCGCACCCGATCTTCCATACAAGAGACCATCCTCAACACCCAACTGCTGAAGCTCATGCTTACTGAACTCCATCGCGAACAGCCGTTCTCGCAGTTGCTTGGCAAGGGCATACGACATAACTCTTAAGATTCCGGCCCCACACGAAAACCAGCCGCACCACAAAATGGGCAATGGGATGTCCCCCCGGAGAAGATTGGTCTCGGTCGAACAGGGCGCCTTTAATGACGAAGCACCGTGCGCAACCACCTCGACACAGTCCAACTCATCCTTGAGGTTTTCGAGCCATTCCATCTCCAGGAGCAATCTTTCGTGCCGTGAGAAAAAAACTATCCGAACGCAGGTTTCGACTCTGCGGCGGTTCCGGCACTGCACCATGGGCAGACCGATCGAGCCGTGGCGCGAGCGCACCCAACCCAAATGTGGCGGCGAACTTGAAGAGATTCGGTCTCGTCAACATGACACCCCTCCCCTGCATATGAATGAGAGGAG
>JBDTWG010000048.1:0-14928 GCA_040006855.1 Nitrospira sp. | reverse complement strand
ACTGCGTTCGGGACGCAGGGGTCGGAGGTTCAAATCCTCTCGCCCCGACCAAACCGCACATTACTCAACGTGTGCGGGGACACCCACTTCCTCAACATCTCTCCTACGCACGCGTGGCCTGCACGATTGATGTGCAGGCCGGATGCATCCTCTCAAGGAATTTCTTCCGCCCGTTTCGTGTCGTGCTGCGCGTGGCTTCTGGGTTCAACTCACCTGTTTGCATCAGCTCTGTGGGAGCGAGTTCATGCGTGCCTGTGAGGTGGTGACGTTGTGGGACCTTCTACCGCGCTCATGCTCCGCCATCGATCGTCCGATATATATCTACAAACAGGGTAATGACGCCGCATAAACTTGTAAATCGCGTGACGATGTATGGGAGCTGTGAGAGTATCCTGTCCTGGGCACCGCAAGCGGAGGGTGCCGGTTGCGTAATCACGTAGAGGCTTGCAAGAGATGACCAAGACCGACGCCTGTGTGCGTGCAAACATTCTGGTGAGCGGGCATGTGCAAGGAGTTGGCTATCGTGCATTCGCCTGCCGCACGGCAGGCTCGCGTGGGCTGACCGGTGGTGTCGAGAATCTCGATAGTGGGCAAGTGGCCCTGGATGTCGAAGGGACCAAAGAGGCACTTGAAGAGTTGTTAGTGGACCTCAAAAAGGGGCCGGTCGGGGCGCGCGTATCGCACGTCCAGGTGGAGTGGAGTCACGCCACGGGCCGCCATCACGATTTCAAGATTTGGTAGCAGGTCACGAGGTTATGGCTCGACGCGCAACAGTTCGCCACGGTGCAGAGATGAATCCACCCACATCAGTTCGCCGCCCGCGCGCCGCGCGCGATGAAGAAGATGCCGACGCGGAAGCACAGGAAGGCTCTGAGGCGGAAGCGTCGGGAGCGGAGAGTCGTCCTGCGGAATCGGGACGGGCTGAAGGCCTTGACACGATCAAGAGTTACCTGCGCGAAGTCCGCAAGTCGACTCTCCTGAATTTTAAACAGGAGCAGTCGCTGGGCAAACGCGTCATGGCCGGCGACGAAGCCGCTCGCCAGGAAATGATCGAGGCCAATCTCCGGCTGGTGATCAGCATTGGAAAGCGCTACATGAACCGCGGTTTTCCCTTTGCCGATATCGTCGAAGAAGGCAATCTTGGCCTGATCAAAGCGGTGGAGAAGTTTAACTATAAGCGCGGGTTCCGCTTCAGTACCTATGCCTCCTGGTGGATTCGTCAATTTATCGAACGCGCCATCATTAATCAGGGCAAGCTGGTTCGGTTGCCGGTCCATGTCGTGGAGCGCTTGAACCGTTATCTGGGCAAGGTCGAGCAGCTGGTGCATGAGCTGGGACGGGAGCCCCGGACTGAGGAAGTGGCCGCCAAACTGAAAACCAGCGAGGCAGAAGTCGACGATCTCAAACAATTGGTCCGCACGACCTGCTCGCTCGACAGCCCGATCAGCGACCGCCAAGACACATTTCTGCGGGATGTGATCGAAGACCCGCTCTGCCTCACTCCTGCGGAGACGACCGAAGGGGTTATGCGGCGGGCGGAGCTCATGGCGTGGGTGAAGGAGTTGCCTGAAAAAGAGCGCACGGTGATTCTGGCGCGATTTGGACTTGACGGAGCCGAGTCGCGGACGTTAGAAGAGATCGGCCGTGAGATGGGACTGACTCGCGAGCGGGTCCGCCAGATCGAAACGGCCGCATTGGTCAGGCTCCGCGGAATCATCGAACGGAAAACCATGAAGCGGGCGGATCTCCTATGAGAACGTCCCGATTCGATTGCCCCCATGAACTACAAAGCGCTCATCCGAGAAGTTCCCAACTTTCCTAAGCCCGGCATTCTTTTCTACGACATCACGACCCTCCTCAAGGACCCCCAGGCTTTCCGGACGATCGCCGACGAGCTCGCGGCACGTTACCAGGGACAAGGCATTGCGAAAGTGATCGGGATCGAGTCGCGAGGCTTCATCATGGGCGGGACATTGGCCGACCGTCTCGGCGCCGGCTTCGTACCCGTGCGAAAGCCAGGGAAACTGCCGGCCGATATCTTTGAAGTGAAATATAATCTTGAATATGGGTCTAGTGCTCTGGCGATCCATCGAGATGCCGTGGCGATCGGGGAGCGCGTGCTCATTGTGGACGACCTTCTGGCCACCGGTGGAACGGCGGCGGCGACCGTGCACCTGATCCGCCAACTCGGCGGTGAAATCGCAGGGCTGGATTTTCTCGTTGAGTTAAAAGGCCTGAATGGACGCGACCGACTCACTGGTTACGACGTACATTCGATGATCATCTATCCATAAGTCCCCAAGATCTAGGGGAGCCAGGTACTTGTCAAACGATCTGTAGCGTGATATACCAGCCAAACTTTTTCGCCTTGCACTCATCACGAAAGGGTATGAGATTCTATGGCGACGAAAGTCCACGCGAAGAAAAAAACACCAACGACGAAAGTAAAAGCCCTCGCTCCTGAGAAGCCTGTTAAAAAGGAACGACCGGCACCGGTGACCCCTATGACTCAAAAAGACGAAGACAGTGTAGCTGCGCGTGTTGTCGCGGCGCTTACACTGAAGGAAACGCCGAAAGAACGGGAAGAGCGCCAGCATCGGCGTGAAGTCTTGCAGCGGATGCTGCTCGCCAAGCGACAGGAAATCATGCGCGAGATCGAGGGCAATCTCGGTCAATCCCTGACGGAAGATCAACAGCGCCGCTTGGAATCCGCCCGTGACGTGGGCGATCAAGCTCTCATGGACCTGGATCGCGAGCTGGGTCTCTCGTTGATGGAGATGCGGAACCGGAAGCGCCAGGCAATCGATGAAGCCTTGATGCGGTTGAACGAGGGGACCTACGGGATTTGCGCAGAATGCGGCATCGAGGTCAGTGAAAAGCGCTTGGAGGCGGTGCCGTTCGCCAAGTTATGCGTCCAATGCCAGTCTCGACAGGAACTTCTCGAAAAGATCGAGAAGGAAGAGGATCGCGACTAGTCCCCCAGACTGGTCGCCACTCCTTCCATTCTGGTGTTTGTGCTGCACGGGTGGTGTGGCATCAGTGACCCTCTCGCCGTTGTGAGTGATCCGCCTGTGCCTTTCCTCTACCTATGACTCAGGTCGTTCCGAAGGCAGTCGTTTTGCTGAGTGGTGGGTTGGATTCCACCGTGACGGCCGCCATAGCCCAGCGGGACGGATTTCGCATTTATTGTGTGACCATTTCCTACGGACAGCGCCATGCTGTTGAAGTGAAGCGGGCACAGTCAGTTGCTCGAGCATTAGGTGCGGCGAGCCATGTCGTGGTCGAGGTGAATCTGAGAGCGTTTGGAGGTTCTGCCCTCACCGCTGACGTCGAGGTTCCCAAGGACCGCACCCATGAAGAGCGGTCTGGGGCTATTCCCGTCACCTATGTTCCTGCCCGCAATACCATCTTTCTGTCGCTGGCCCTGGCCTATGCCGAGGCCCTGGATGCTCAGACGATCTACTTTGGAGCGAATGTATTAGACTATTCCGGCTATCCGGACTGCCGGCCGGAGTTTCTCCATGCGTTTGAGACCGTGGCGCGGTGTGGAACGAAAATGGGTGTCGAGGGCCGGGCGATCGAGGTGCGTGCGCCCCTGCTCATGCAGTCCAAGGCCGATATTGTGCGATGTGGTCAGGAACTCCGAGTTCCGTTCGAACTCACGCACAGTTGTTACGACCCGAGTGATGACGGGATTGCATGCGGCCGATGTGACAGTTGCCGCATCCGACGAGAGGGCTTTCGCCAGGCCGGAGTTGTGGACCCTGTTCCCTATGCGATACCTTAGCCGTACGCGGACAATGGAACGTCGGGGAAACGGACGCGGCCGATTCGATGGGTGTCGGAACCTATTTTGTCACCGCCATGCCGCTAACGGTGCCGTGGCGCAATTGTGTGGAGAAATGTGACTATGACACCTGAAGAATTCTTTATGTACCTGATCATTGGCTTGGTGATCATTGCCCCGATCGGTGCACGAGTCTACCGGCGATTGACGTTGAATCGCACAACGCGGATGTTGCGCGAGCAGTTGAACCAGTCACAGGGCGGCCGGTCGACGACGACTCCGCCGAAGCCCCCACGATGAGGCGAATCATGCAAGGTGGTATCAAAACGAACGTGTGGCTGCGCGGAGCCGGACTGGGCCTGCTGATTGCTGTGCTGGCAGCCTGTGAGTCCGGTGCCACCAATCCCGAGGCGGCCAAACCTGCCGGGGCTACCACGGCGCCGGCAGAAGTTCAGGTGGGTGAGGCGAAGTTCACCGCCAACTGCGCGGGCTGTCATGGTGTTCGAGCTGTTGGGACGAAGCAAGGCCCTCCGCTGGTGCATAAGATTTATGAACCGAATCATCACGCGGATGTCGCATTCCAACGGGCGGCTGAAAACGGCGTCCGCGCTCACCATTGGGAGTTCGGCAACATGCCGAAGATCGAAGGGGTGACGGCGGGAGACATCGAGCATATCATTCGGTATGTGCGATGGCTGCAACGCGAGGCCGGGATTTACTAGCGTCGACGCCTCCTGCTCCCTCGGTTCCCTCTTCCGTCGTGGCCGTGGTTCGTGCGCCAGCGTGCTCATTTGACAACATGCCCATGTGGTTCGTAATGTATTTGCATGGCCTCGCGAGCCCGTCAGAACGCTCAGGACACCACAGGGCGCGACTCTGGCCCGAGCTAATTACAGGAGGAATCTATGCGACAGGGAACCTGGTCCATGATGGCCATCATGGGGGGCGTGGGGGCCTTACTGTTCACATCGGGCTGTGTAGCGATTGAAGCGGGCCAGGAAGGGGTCTTGGTCGAACAACCGTTTTTCTTCGGTCATGGAGGAGTGGACCCTGTGCCGTCGAAGACCGGCCGGGTGTGGGTGGCGCCGACCACGAAGGTAGTGGAGGTCGACGTGCGACCCCTGCAGTATTCTGAACATTTCGACATCATCTCGGCGGAAAATGCCCCCGTATCCTTTGATGCCTTCATGATCGCCCACGTCCTCGAGGGGCGCTCGCCGGAGGTCATCAGCCGCTTCGGGGCCAACTGGTATCAAAACAATGTGAAGGAAGCCTTCCGTACCTTCGTTCGGGAAGAGGTGCAACGGTACCCACTCTTTCAGCTGACGACCGACCCGACGACCAGGACGAAGTTGCAGGATGCCATTGCGCGCGAGGTTCAGAGCAAGCTGATCGATAAGCAAAACATGCCGATCCGACTCAATCGCGTCGTCGTCGGCAGCATCCTCCCGCCGAAGGGTGTGGTGGAGCAGACGACCCAGACCATTGTGCAGGAACAGCGGAAGATCACCATGGTCGAGTTTCAAAAAGCCGAAGAAGCGCGCGAAAAAGCCGAGAAGCAGCGTGGAATCGCAGATCGTGCCTATCGAGAATCGTTGGGATTGACCGCCCCGGAATTTGTGGATCTACGCCGCATCGAGGTGCAAAAAGAAATCGTCCAGCACTCGCCGGCGGCCTTGACGGTCATTATGGGACTGGAGCGTTTCGGTATCAACCTGCCCTCCCCCGGTGCTGAACGGTAATGCGTGTGAGTGGCGCCTGTGGTGAGCCGTCACAGGGCTGAAGAGCGGGGCCGGTATCGCTCTTCAGCTGGTTATTTCACAAGCCAGACGCGATAGGTTTTCGCATTGAGGGGTCGGGCCACCTTCAACGTGCCGACTTCCCCGGGATTCATCACATCCTCACCGGTGGCCGTTTTTCTGGCCGGGTGGCGCGTACTCCGCAGCAGCATGCCCTGGTCATCGTAGAAATCCACCATCACGTCCGCCGCTTCTCGCAGCGTCCCTTGATAGGCCGTGCCGAGCCAATCGAGACGTTTCAGCGCTTGGTAGGCGATGACGACCGTGCCGTCGGGATCCTCGCGCGTGCTGAGAATTTTCAGCGCTCTATTTTGATCCACACCGAGTTCACTTCCAACCGCTGCTTGTGCCACGAGGACTCGTTCCACCTCCTCCGGATGGAAGAGCGCTTTTACCTTGCAGTACACCGTCCGGCCCTTTTCGCTCTGTTGCAGGATTTGCTGGCCGCTGGTGTGCTGTGCGGCCAAGGTGTGAATGAGGCTGTGAAAGGATTTCGAATCAACGATCGACGCCGTCCGTTCGCGCACCGCCGCAGTGGTGCTGATGGCCTGACGAAGGGCTTCTAAGCAAGCCACCTGTTTGGCTTCCGCGACGGTTTCTGGCTCGTGATAGGCGTATCGATAATCGCCGACAATTTCGACCGTGGGACTTTCTGGAAAAGCCAGCGGTGGCGCAACGAACACCAGAGATTGCGCCATGAAGGCAAGCATGACACTGCTTCCTGACAGGGACCGTAGCGGGGTCATACAAGCCACCTCCTGTTCTGTGGCACGCTCCACACCGGCCGCAGCCCGGCCGTCGCAGAGCGACGTGTGTTTATGCTACCACGCGTGGAGGCCTGCAGCAAAGCGACTCAGTCCGGCAGAGCCGTGAGGTGCTCGATGATCGCTTGAATAGTCAGCGGCGCATTGCCTTCTGCGCGATTGTTGACGAGCACATAGGGCAAGACGCCGTGAGCCGTGGCATCGTGAATAAGGGTGGCGGCTTCCCGTCGCATCTGAGGTTGGGGCAACACGATCCGGTTATAGGGAGCATATCGCTCTACGGCTGTGGCATAGGCGAGCCCGAGTGGCGTCAACAGGCGCATCACGAGAAAGGGGGCGGTAAAGCTGTCTCCCAGCAAATGGTGTTGCATGAGGAGCGGCGGCATGCCGGTCCAGTGGTTGTAGGTATGACCCGCTCCATGCGCAAGGAGGATCTCCCGATACCGCGGGGTGAGGAGCGCCGGATTCCGAATCTCCACCGCATAGGGAAATCCGGATGGCAGGGCATCCAGAAAATGATCCAGCGCGGCTAGAAAATCCGCCGGCTCAAGCCCGGATCGCTGAAATTCGAAAATGAAGGGTCCGATACGGTCAGGAAGCACCTCGATAAAGGGTTGCAGCACGAGGTCGCGAAACGCGCTGCCATCGAGAAATCGCGGGTTGGTTTTCCCGGCCTTGGTGCCATAACGAGGGAGATTAGCATAGGTGGGAATGGTGAGCTCTTCCCAGACCTTCGAGCAAAAATGAAAGTCGGCCGGGACTTGGCTCCCGTAGTGGGCAAGTTGTGCCGCGCTTGCGGGCCGGTAGAAGGAATGGTCGATGCCGACGGTACGAAAAAGCGGCGCCCCCCCGGCAGGGTATGACGCATATTCAGCCAGGCTGTCCTTGGAGAATCGGCTTTTCGAATAGCTCCCTCGGTAGACTTGCTGACACCAACCTTCGTAGGCCCAGGAACTCGTGCCGAAGCGAACGATATGCCGGGCGATCATCGGCACCACCATCGGAGCGACATACCCAGGTGTCTCCCAGTCATAGCGCAGGGTCCTCTCCATGGAAGCATGAGCCGCAGCACCACGCGGATCCGGAACGGAATTGTAGCGCAACCTGGTGAGAAACCCTAGGATGCCTTGACTTGATCGAGGTCTTCACTCACACTCTGCCATCACACTATGTACGATGGCACCGAGCAAGACCTGCTTCGCCTCCTCGCCTCGAGGGCCGGAATTTCCCCTGAGTTTCACGACATCGCGGGCATTCTTCACGTCACCAGTGACGACACCACGCGCGCCATTTTGTCGGCGATGGGGTTTCGTGTCGACTCGCGCGAGGCGTTGGCGCAAGAACTCACCACCTGGGACGAGGCGATTTGGCGACAGCCCTGTGATCCGATTCTCATCCTCCAGGAGGGGTATGAGGAGGTGCAGTGGGCACTGCGGCTTTTGTGGGAGCCGGGAGATGAGCATCGGCTGGTTGTGGCATGGCACCTGACCGATGAAAAAGGTACGGTCATTCACCGTGCGGAAGCCGGCCCGCACCTGGCCCCGGAAGAGGAACAGGTTGTGGCGGGTTGCCGTGCCGCGCGTTTTCAACTGCCGCTATGTCCCGATTTGCCGCTCGGCTATTACGACCTGTCGGTGGTGGCCCGAGGAGGCAAGGGTGACACCAAGGGATCGCTCCGCGTTGTGGTCGCTCCACCGCACTGTTATGTGCCGGAAGGTATGGCGCAAGGCAGACGGGTATGGGGCCTCGCAGTGCAACTGTACTCGCTACGATCTCAGGCCAATTGGGGTGTCGGCGACTTTTCCGACTTGGCTCGGTTGGTTGAATGGGCGGGCAAGGATTTGGGAGTCGAGATCATTGGTTTGAATCCATTACACGCGCTGAAGAACTCGCGTCCCCACCATCTCAGCCCCTATTCTCCGACCAGCCGACTCTTCTTGAACGAACTCTATATCGATCTCGAATGCTTGCCTGAATACCGCACTTCGCCCGACGCGCAGCGCCTGCGGAATAGTCCGGAGTTTCAGAAGGAATTGGAGCGGGTCCGCCAAGCCGACCGCGTGGATTCTGAGGCGGTCGTGAAGGCGAAGCGCACGATGCTGGATTTTGCCTACCGGCAGTTTCTCACAGACAACTACACCGGCACTGAGCCTTCGCTGCAGCCAACCAGCGCGCGGGGGTGGTTGTTGGAACGATTCATTCGGGAGGAAGGGGATTCGCTGGAACGGTTTGCGTTGTTTCAGGTGCTGGAAGAGGAGCGGCGTTTGGTCGAACTGGCTCCCAAGCTTTGGCCCGAGTGGCCTGAACAGTATCGGTCTCCTGTTTCGCCGGCCCTGCGAGAATTCGCAAAACGCCATCGTAAGCGGGTTCGATTCTTTCAATATATGCAGTGGGTGGCGGCCGATCAACTGAGAGAGGCCAAGGCTCGCGCGGCCCAGGTCAACATGACCGTCGGTCTGTATCCCGATCTGGCGCTGGGGAGCGATCGCAATGGTGGCGAGGCGTGGATGTTGCAAGATGTTCTGGCGTTGGGTGCGGACTGCGGTGCCCCTCCGGATGCCTTTGCGCCGCAAGGTCAGAATTGGGGCTTCCCGCCGTTTCACCCGCTCCGGCTCAAAGCTACGGGCTATCGCTCTTTCGTAGAACTCCTCCGAAAAACGCTCCGTCAAGGCGGAGCGATTCGTATCGACCATGTCATGATGTTGTTTCGCTTGTTTTGGGTGCCCCGCGGGTTGACTGCCGCGGCGGGGGCCTATGTGCAATATCCCGCGGAAGACCTGCTGCGTCTTCTTGCGCTGGAAAGTATGCGCGCTCAGACCCTGGTCATCGGAGAGGATTTGGGCACGGTACCCGATTACGTGCGGGAGCAGCTGGCGCGCTATAAGATCCTGTCCTACCGCGTGTTCTACTTTGAGCGGAACTGGAATGATGGGTCCTTCAATCCTCCATCGGCCTACCCGGAGCAATCTTTGGCGGTCGTCACCACGCATGATCTTCCCACGCTGTCCGGCTACTGGATAGGGGAAGACATCCGATTACGCGCGAGTCTCGGCATGTATCCGAGTGAAGAGGCTCGGCAGCAGGCACAGGAAGAGCGGACACGGGACAAGGGCCATATGCTTGTGGCTCTGCAGGGGGCAGGCCTGCTGCCCTCGGGTGTGACCGATCAGCTGGAGCAGGTGCCCGTGATGACGCCGGAACTGTGCCGGGCGATCCATATGTACCTGGCCACCTCGCGGGCCTGGATTGTCATGGCCAACCTTGACGATGTGATCGGCGAAGTGACACAAATGAACCTGCCTGGCACTCTCGATGCGTATCCGAATTGGTCTCGAAAGTTATCGCTGTCGCTGGAGGAGCTTCAACAGGATGCACGTGTGCAAATGCTCGCCGCGGCCGTGCGCGCTCTCCGTTCTCCTGCCGCCACCTCGTAGGCCGTGGATTCTGCGCGGTCCGGAATCTCGATGAAGAGCCGGAATCAAGTCGTCCTCGCCATCGCCGCGTTCTTATTCCTCCTCATCGTCTTGATGGAATGGATGTTCCCCCTCAATGTGGTGGGGGCATTTGGATTCGTGCTGCCCATTCTGCTGGTGGCGACCCTTCGCAGTCGCCGTCTCATGATCGTCACGCTCGCGTTGTGTGTGCTGGTAACCTTCATCGGGCTTCTCCAACCGGGGAAAAAACGGGAGCGATTCACTGCCGTGGTATTCAACCGCACCATGGTGGTCTGTGTCTTGGTTGGGGTGGCCTATATCGGCGTTACGTGGGAAGAGCGCAAAGCTCGTGAAGAGGCCGCTCGCTCCGCCCTGGCGACGCAAACGGAACACTTGTTGCGTGCCAATACGCAGTTGGTCGAGATCAAGGATACACTCGCGCGATCGGAACGGTTGGCGGCGCTGGGGCAACTGGTGGCCTCGGTGGCGCATGAGGTGGGCACGCCGTTGCATTCGATCGCATGGCATGTGGAAGCGTTGGCGGAAGAGCCCGGGGTGACCGCCGAGATGCAGAAACGAATCGGCATCATCGAGGAGCAGTTGAATCGCGTCGTGCGCATCATTCAAGATCTCCTGTCGTCGACCAGACAACGTAAGCCGGAACCGACATGGTATCCTGCTGAGCGGTTGATTGAGCCGGTTGTGGCGTTGATCGAACCGGCCTATCATGCCAAAGGGGTCACGCTTCAGGCCGCGGTGGCACCTCCGGTGCTGGTGTGGGCGGATGCCGAAAAGATCCATCAAGTATTGGTCAATCTATTGACCAATGCGCTGGCTGCCACGGCGGTGGGAGGACATGTGACGGTGACTGTCGCGACCCGTCCGGCTTCGACCGAGGAGAGGGAGCGTGCGTCTGGCACGGGCCGGTTCGATCTTGACACCATGGTCACGCTGGCGGTGTGCGATTCCGGTTGTGGAATGCCGCAGGAGGATATGGCGCGAGCGTTCCAGCCGTTCTTTACGACCAAGGCGATTGGCAAAGGAACCGGCTTGGGGTTGTTCCTGAGTCGCGAAGCCGTCGTCGCCCACGGGGGTCAGTTGCTGCTGGAAAGCGAAGTGGGAGTAGGGACCACGGTGACCGTGGTGCTGCCTGGCCTCCGCTCAAACACTGCCTCAGTCTAGCAGGCTGTTGAAAACGTCTGCCAGCGCCGCGCTTGCGGCCTGTAACGGCTCTCCGTAGGGCAAATGTACGCAGCGGAGACTCGTCACTGACTGCTGCCTTTTTGGACAGCGTGCGGGCAATGCTGAGACCATCCGTGAATTCTGTGGTTTAGATTTCCGAAGCTCCAACTGTTTCTCAATGCTTGCGAGGAGACACATACCGATGAGCCAAGCGAAACTCTTCGTGGTCGATGACGACGATGCCGCGCGCACATTGTTGGCTGAGGCGCTGCTGAAGGAAGGGTATGAGGTCGAAGCGTTTTCCAGCGGCCAGGCCGCCGTTGAACGTGGCAAGCAATCAAGCGTGGATGTGGTTCTGACCGACATACGCATGGAGCAAGGTGACGGCTTTCTCGTGCTGAAGGAGTTCAAACGGTTCAGCCCGGATACGTCGATCGTGTTGTTGACCGCCTTCGGGTCCTTGGAGGGCGCGATCGAAGCCATCAAGCAAGGGGCCTACGATTACCTCGCCAAGCCGTTCAAGAAGGAAGACATCCGCTTGGTGGTGCAACGCAGCTTGGAACATTGTCGGCTGGTTCGAGAAAATGCCCGCTTTCGAGACGATGCGCGCTCGCGCGAACCCTGGTCGCAATTGGTGGGCAGCAGCCCGGCGATGTTGGAGGTATACAAGCTGGTGGCTCGCGTTTCCGAAGGGCGAAGCACGGTCCTCCTTGAGGGGGAAAGCGGCACCGGAAAAGAATTGATTGCGCGAGCAGTGCATTTGAACAGTCTCCGTCGCGATAAACCGTTTATTCCCGTCAACTGCGGCGCGTTGCCTGATCACCTGCTGGAATCGGAAATGTTTGGATATGAAAAGGGCGCGTTTACGGGAGCCGTGGGCGCCAAGACGGGTCTTTTTGAAGCGGCTCACGGCGGCACGCTGTTTCTCGATGAGATCGGCGATCTCGGCCAGGCGCTCCAGGTGAAATTGTTGCGGGTCATGCAAGAACAGGAAGTGCGACGTGTCGGCAGTACTTCGTCGGTCAAGGTTGATGTGCGCATTATTGCCGCGACGAATCGCGATCTGGCCACTTTGGTGAAGGAGGGAAAGTTTCGCGACGATTTGTACTATCGTCTCAACGTGGTGCGCATTGCCCTGCCATCGCTGGCCCAGCGACGGGAAGACATTACGATGCTCGCCCATCATTTCCTGCAGAAGTATGCCAAGCAATCGTTGCGCGTGAGGGGATTTCTGCCGGAAACGATGGCGCTCCTGAAGCGCTACCATTGGCCGGGGAATGTGCGTGAACTGGAAAATGCCGTGGAGCGGGCGGTCTCACTCAGTCACGGCCCGCTGCTGTTGCCGGAAGATCTACCGGAGTCGATCCGAGCTGAACCCGACCCAGCCGACGCGCTCGAGGCGGCGCAGACCGGCGCGGACCCGGACGCATTCCTGACCTTGGACGAGGTTGAAAAGCGGCACCTGACGCGTGTGTTGAAGGAGACGCGAGGCAATAAGGTCAAGGCGGCGAAAATTCTTGGGATTGACCGACGCACGCTGTATCGGATGGCGGAACGATTTGGGTTGGATTTTGGCGATGAGGCCGAGGAGAAATAGATCGGTGTGTCAGAGCACTCGAAGGGCGTTCTTGATGAGTCGAATTTCATTCGCCGCGCTCTGTGGCAACGGCGTCTCCGCCTCTTCCCACGAATCGAAGAGCCCATCCTTCCCACGATGAAACACCTGGAGCCGTACGCGGGTGGTGCTGTCGTCTTGCGGGACGACCCGAGCTTCCACCCGGCTCTTGCCTACTCCGAATCTCCAGCGCAGAAGTCCGTTCCACGGGCTTCTGATCTCCTGTCGCATGCCGGTCGTCAGGTTGCCGGCATCGTCTTGATCGACCGTGTAGCCGCCTTGGGTTAGAACATCTGCAACAGCGGTTTTGACTTGATCGGCAGGAATCGGGAGCAACACTTCCATGACATCCGGCTCTGGGAGCGGAGACCCTCCCGCACATCCGGAGACTATTGCAGCCAATGCCAGCACCCAGACGATGGCGGCTCTGGATTTCATTTCGGTTTTCCTTCTTGCAGGCGGTAGACCATATGGGTGTCCGTCTGGTCGACACCGGGGATCGCATGAATTTTGGCGAGCACCAGTTGGGTAAGCGCATCCTGGTGGGGGATTTCGACGATGGTGAAGATGTCTGGCTTTCCCCAGCAAGGGTCGATTTGTTTGATTTCCTTGATCGTCGTCAAGGCCTTCACCACATCCGCCGTTTGACCGGGATGAACGTTGATCAACACATAGGCTTTGTCCGGCATGTAAGGGATCTCCCGTGGTGTGAGCGGTCATGGCGGCAACGCCTGCCCGCGATGCGAAACCTAGCGGAATGCCTCGGATGAAGTCAATCAACCGCGACTGTTCTGTGCGCTGCGACCGTGCTGCGCGTACTATTTGGGGGCGACGATGACCTCCACCATGTATGTATCGCTGACCGAAGTGAGGTCAGCTTCCAGTCCGCGAGGATTTCCGACTCGGCCTTCAGGATCGTAGATGAAGCAGAGCAGGGTGATTCCGTTCGGTCGTATAGAGTAATGGGCCGCGTCCGACTTCACCTGTTCAGAAAGGTCCTTCGTACTGAGGCCCGACCTAGTCTGTTTCACGACGACGACAATCCTGTCCCAATCGAGCAGGTAGCTGGTCCGTCTTGCGCCGTTCGCATAGCCCGGGGCCAACTCTTCTGTCCCCACCTCATCGAATTGCAGACGTAGCAGCGCGTAAAACAGGTCCTGCAGGTCATATTCGTCGGTGATTTCGATCGTCGGGCGGTATTCTTTTCGCAGCCGAAGTTGCCGGGCCACCAAGTGAAATCGCGCACAGATTCTGCGAAGCATGTCGAGCGTGCCGGTTTCTGTTTCGTTGCTCTGCGTGGTCGTTTTCTGGGGGACTTCGAACGTCTGAGGCGTGACCAATCGTTCCACGGCAGGTGTCACAGACTCTGCCGCCGTGGGGCCAGGGACCGAGGGTGGCTCAGTGGGCAGGGCCTCGATGGTGCGCTTGGAGACAGTAGCATTTACCGTGTCCTGTGGCGGACTTTCGATCAAAGCTGGTGCGAGGGATTCGATCGACGCAGGCGGCGGTGGGAGGATTGGCGTCGGTGTGTATACCAGGGGGTCTGCTGCCTCTGGGGCGGTTCGCAATGGTAGGAGCGACTCGGTCGGCAATGCCGACGCAGTCGCAGCATGCTGAGTTGCCGGAGGGATAGGGGGAATGGTTTGCTGTGGAATCACTGGCCGGTGCGATGCAGCTGTCTGAATCACCGCTGTCGTGGTTGATGGCTGTTCCAAAAGATCCGACGAGGCAGCGACGCTTTCTTGAGCCGGTGGAGTCGGAGTTGCTGGCCCCTCAGGCGGTGTGGCTAGGACGGACTTCTTCTCATCAAGAGA
Source organism: Nitrospira sp. (assembly GCA_040006855.1). GTDB lineage: Bacteria > Nitrospirota > Nitrospiria > Nitrospirales > Nitrospiraceae > Nitrospira_A. Next base: position 533 of record JBDTWG010000048.1, on the reverse strand, counting down.
GCCCGGCCCCGATCCAGACTGCGTGGTCTCAGAGTGCGGTGACGACGAAAGGGGCTGGCGAGGCATCGATGTGTCGCCAACGGGTTGGGGGTAACCCACTGGAGCCGTACATGCGGACACGGGTTTTTCGGAAAGCGGCGCAGTCATGATTATCGGAGCAATGGCTTGGGCCGGCGCGCTGAGGCTAGTTGTCATCGCAACTGAAACCGTCAGTGGCGCGCTGTGCAAAGCCACGGCGGCGGGAGGCGCGGCCTTGGGCGGCACGAGGGAATCGGAAGGTGAGCCCGGAGGCACTGCCGACAGCGCAGGTCGTTCGGATACTGTGGGCGGGGCCGTCGCCGGTGAGGCGGACTTGAGACCCAAGATATCTGCTTTCTGATTTGCCAGTGCGGCGATCAGTTGCTTGATGAGTGCCGTACTCTGCGCGGACTCGGCACGACTTCCGACTCGTAACTTGTGATTCTTGTGCGCCTGGTATTCCGGCGATTTTTCGCCGAAGAGGCGCCGAATGGTTTCACGAAAAGATAGCTCGG
>JBDTWG010000047.1:0-14943 GCA_040006855.1 Nitrospira sp. | reverse complement strand
CATGACCTCGCCGACTGCCTGCACCAACACATGCCCTCGATTCAGCAGGCGATGGCCATGGACGGCGGCTCCTCCTCCGATGTCATCGCGAGTCCAGACCTGCTCCATGCCTCACTGGACATCACAGGGCAGGCCCAGTGGCGTCCGCTCCTGGAGGGTGACATGGGCGTACACATCGGCCTTCCAGCCGTCATCGGCATCAGCCCACGAACCGGAGCGCGAAGCGTATCGCCCCTGTCCACCCCACCGTCAACCCGCAGCCGATGACCGCTCCGGGCCTATCGAGCAGATGCGACAGGAAACCCGGCTTCAGTCCAGGCATTCATGCTTCCCACGACATTGTATACATGCGTATAGCCAAGATCGGCCAGCGTCTCTGCGGCAATGTTGCTGCGGTGCCCAGACTGGCAATACACGACAATATGGTCATCCAACTTCGCGCCAAGCTCTCGATGCCGCGCCTTCACCTCACGAAAGTCGATGTTCAGGTCGGTGCCCGGAATCATGCCGGAGGCATGCTCCTCCGGGGACCGCACATCGATCAGTACGAAGCCTTTGGCGCTCGTCGACGGCGCCTTGAGCAAACCAGCTCGCAACTGTTGCACGCTCAATACATACGAATGGTGCGCGAAGGTCTCCTGCGCTCCAACAATACACAGCCCGCACAGGATTGCGCCGCATGCGACAAGGGTCAGGTATCTCATGGTCACCTCTCCTTTGCTCATAGCAGGAAGATTCTACGGCGGACACTCTATGATAGGAGTACTATGAAAAGGTGGTCAAGAGGCAGTTTCCTGGTGATGTGGCTGGCGGTCTGGGGCTGCGGGGAGGGAGCGATCTTGGTGAAAGACTTCGATAACGGAGGTGTGGTGGTCTACCCTTATCGAGCCGAGCAGGGCAACCTGCTCTCGTCGTTCAGGAAAGAAGCGACGCGCCTCATGGAGCAGAAGTGCCCGAGGGGGTACACGACTGTCCGTGAAGGGGAAACGAAAGGTCGATTACGTCAGGCCAGTCCTGTCGCAGGATCGAGCGATGTGGTGGAAGAGCGGCGCTGGGGGATTCACTTCCAGTGCAAGTAAGAGCCCGGTCGGGACAGGAGACGACCGTCTCACCCGCCAGCTATCGGTGACCTTGAGCCGTACGGGCCTCGAACCCCCATTGCGATAGTCAGCTGTTACCCTTCATAAGATCGTCTATGGTCAGGAGACTTCGCACACGCACCTGCTCCTGCTCGATACGCGCTCGTCCATCCTGCTCCTTCCGATCGACGATCACCAGCACATCTCGCACTTGCAGACCAGCCTCGCGGGCCGCCACAATGGCTTTCAGTACCGAGCCGCCGCTGGTCAAGACATCGTCCACAATCAATGCGCGATCTCCAACCTGGACGACTCCCTCCACCAGCCGGCCCAGACCATGATCTTTCGGCTGCTTGCGTACAAAAAATGTACGCCACTCTCGACGGGGAGTGGCCGAATAGGCAAAGTCCGAGATGCTGGTGGCAATGGAGATCGCCCCGATCTCCAACCCCCCCAGACAATCGACGTCAAGATCCCTGGTCTCCTCATAGGCCAATTGCGCGACCAAGCGGCGAGCATGCGGAAACGCCATCAAGGTCCGGCAATCCACGTAAAACGGACTGGTCAGTCCCGAGGCGAGTTTGAACCCGTCCTGGGGATCCCACTTGAACGACTGGGTCTTGTGAAACGCAGCGATAAGGTCGTCTGGCAACATGATGCGACTTGGCTCCGGTGGAGGCCTGACTCCTTCAAACCACCGCGGCTTGGAGGGTGCCTCCACAATGGGGGCTGATTCTACACAGGTCGCCGCCCAGATGAAATCCGTCATCACGCATGCTCCGATGGACTCACCTGGTCCCGCGATGGTTGTCGCCAGTCTCACAAGCACCGGCAGCATCACTGCCCACAGCCCAGCCAGAACCACGCCGGTCCGCGATGATGCGGCGCTTCATCCTCCCAGCACATCCTGGCGCCATCCGGATTTGGCGAACAATAAATGGGCTGTCGAAATAGACCGCTCCAAGAACCCACCTTCGCAGTAGGACAGGTAGAAATCCCAGAGCCGGAGAAACTCAGGACGAACTCCAAGTTGCCGCACGTGCGCCAGGTTGCGCCGGATGTTGTCGCGCCAGCTCCGCAAGGTGGGAGGATAGTGGGCGCCGATGTCCTGAAGATGCAACAGACTAAAATCCGAGGCCTTCGCCATGGCTTGACACAAAGTGTTCACCGAGGGAATGCAACTGCCGGGGAAAATGTAGCGCTGGATAAAATCGACCGACCGTTTCGCCCGTTCGTAATACCGCTCGTCGATGGTGATCGCTTGGACCAGCATCAGTCCGTCAGGCTTGAGTAATCGACTGCAGACCTCGAAGAAGGTCATGTAATATTCATGCCCCACGGCCTCGATCATCTCGACCGACACCAATTTGTCGAACTTCGTGCCGAGTGCGGGCAAGTCTCGATAGTCCGTAAGCAGCACTCGGACTCGATCAGACAGGCCGGCCTCACCAACCCGACTCACAGCCATATCATACTGCGCGCGGGAAATCGTCGTCGTGGTCACATGACAGCCGTAGGTCGCAGCGGCATGGCAGGCCAAGCCGCCCCACCCGGATCCAATTTCCAGGAGGTGATCACCCTTGGAAAGGTGGAGCTTGCGGCAGATCAAGTCGATCTTGGAGCGCGATGCCTCCTCCAGCGTGCTATCGGGCCGCTGGAAATAGGCACAAGAGTACATCATGGTCCGATCCAGCATCAGAGAGAAGAACTCGTTGCTGAGATCGTAATGGGCGGCGATGTTCTGACGGCTCCCTCTTTTGGTATTCCGGTGAAGCCGATGAGCGGCTTTGAACAACGGAGCGGAAAGGCGCGCGAGTCCCCGCTCCATGCCGTCGATAAGGTGGCGGTTCAGGACAAACAATCGGATGAGTGACGTGAGATCATCGCATTGCCAAGCACCACGCGCATAACTCTCCCCCGCTCCGACCGTCCCGCTCCATACTATGTCCAGATAACAGCCTGAATCCCGGATGGTAATCGTCGGCCGGAGTGCGGATAATGACGAGGGGTCACCGAACATCGTATTCCTCTCACCTTCAATCACCGTCATGGTGCCATGGGTGATCTGCCGCAGCCGGGCGAACACCAGACGTCGGGCGATCGCGACCAGCAGGCCCGGGGACACCTCGGACTTCCCGGCGTTCAATGGACTCTGGTCCAGCCTGGGAGAGCATTCGGTCGGCACGAGGTCATTCATCCGGATATCCTCCTTGCATCAACGGAGTGCCTGGGCGCTTTGGGATGGGGAATAAACGGACAGCGCTTCAGCCACAAACGCAACGCTTGCCAATGGATAGCTCCGATGACCCGCATCGTCATCAGCGGATACCGCACCAGGACGCGTGCGAGTGAGGCCCCGGTGATCTCCTCCCGGCGCATGACCATTGTGGCATCGAAGAAGCGTTCCCCTCCGCGCAGGTTCTCCATATGCACCGCCAACCTGTCGCCGGGGGTGCTGAACCGCCAATCGTAATCCACATTCATGTCCATGAACGGTGAGACATGGAACTGCTTGCCGAATCGATAGCGGTGGCGGCGGCCGATGCCCTCGTCCAGCGACTTCCCCAAGACATAACAGTGTTGTTCACCCCAGGGCGTATTCGTGACTTCGGCCACGATGGTTTCAACCAGGCTGTCGGTAGAGTCGAAACAGAAATAGAAGCTGACCGGATTGAAGCCATACCCGAAGTAACGCAAATGCGTCAGCAGGCGGATCGGACCGGCCGGGCGGTGACCGGTCTTCGCCTCGACGAGGTCGCGCACGTTGTGGTCCAGCGGGATCTGCGGATCTCCCAGGTGGTCGTTCTGGCTGAACCAGGCCACATTGGGTCTCCGGGCGGACCAGAGCCACCGCTTGTGGAACAGGACCGGCAATTCGGCCAGATCCAGATACATCATGAAGATCGAATACTGGAACGCATGATGGACCGGCGCGCTGCGGCGGTGTCTCACCGTCCCCTCGTAGACGCAGCTCTTCATGCCCTACGCCCTCCCCAGTGCGCGGCAGGCCGCCATGGCGCTCTTGACGCCGTCTTCGTGAAACCCGAACCCCCAATAGGCCCCGCAATAATAGGTGCGGGTACTCCCATTGATCTCCCCATGCCGCTGCTGCGCGGCAATCGCCTCGGGGCTGTATAGAGGATGGTGATAAGTACTTCGTTTGAGGATCGTCGCGGGATCGATCGCGTCCGTATGGTTTAGCGTGACGCAAAACTCGCAGGGTGCCGCCAACCCTTGGAGCTGATTCATGTGATACGTCACCAAGGCGCGATCCGGCTGCGTCGGTAACAGGTGATAGTTCCAGGCAGCCCAGGCGAGGCGACGCCTCGGCAGGAGCGATCGATCCGTATGCAGGACTGCCTCGTTCGGTTGATAACGGATTGCGCCAAGAATCTCCTTCTCCAAGGGGGACGGATCCGCCAGCAACGCCAGCGCCTGATCGCTATGGCAGGCGAGGACCACTCCGTCGAAACGTTCCGTCTGATAGATTCCGCGCTGGTCGCGCCCCCGCACTTCAACCCGATCCGGATAGCGGCTGATCGATTCCACCGGAGATTGAAGCCGGATGCGATCGCGGAAGGGACGCACCAGCTGTTCAACATAGCGTTGCGATCCACCGGTGATGACGCGCCAGGTAGGCCGTGCATTGACCGACAACATGCCGTGGTTCTTAAAAAATTGAACGAGATACCGCGCCGGAAACTCCCACATGGTGGCGTGACCGGCCGACCAAATCGCCCCTCCCATGGGAACGATATAGTTCCTGATAAAGGGTTGGGAGTAGCGGTTCTGCTCCAAATAGGTTCCCAGAGAGGGACCGGGACCAGGCTCATCCAGGAGTTCGAGTGAGTCCCGGTTGAAGCGGAGAATGTCGCGGATCATGCGATAGAACGACGGCCGCAGCAGATTCCGCCGCTGGGCGAACAGGCTGTTCAACGAGGTGCCGTTGTACTCCAGACCCGTCTGTTCGCAACGGACACTGAAACTCATGTCGCTCGGCTGCGATGCAACCCCCAGGCGATCAAGCAGGGCGATGAAGTTCGGATAGGTCCAGTCATTGAATACGATGAATCCTGTATCGACCGCATAGGACCTTCCCTGCTGTTCCACTTCAACTGTGTTGGTATGGCCGCCGATATAGGCACCTGCCTCGAAGACGGTGAGGTCGTGATTCTGATGCAGCAGGTGAGCCGCCGTCATGCCCGCAATCCCGGTTCCCACGATGGCCAGTTTCATGGTTGCGTCACCATCTTCGCGCACAGACGGATGTACAATCGGCTCGGAACCAACGTCAGCAGTTTGAAGAGCAGGCTCAATCGCCTGGGGAAATGAATCTCCGGCTTCTTGGTTTCGATCCCGTCGACGATTCGTCTGGCGGCGTCATGAGCTTCGATCCTGAAGGGCATTGGAAAATCGTTCCGGTCGGTGAGCGGCGTACGGACAAAACCCGGGCACACCACCGACACGCTGATCCCCTCGTGCAGGAGATCGATTTGCAGTGACTCGAACAGATTCTTGATCGCCGCCTTCGAGGCTCCATAGGCTTCCGACCGCGGCAATCCGCCATAGGCCACTGTGCTGCTCATTCCAACCAGCTGCGGAGCCGGCGACTGTCGGAGCAGCGGCAGCACGGCCTCAATGCCATACACCATGCTCAGAAAGTTGGTGTGTATCGTCCGTTCGAACAGGGCGCTGTCAAACTTCTTGACCTCGACATACTCGCAGGTACCGGCGTTGAAGAACGCAATGTCGAGCCCGCCCAAGCGCCGGTGGATCTCATCCGCGGCTCGCTGGTGAGCCGGGCGGTCGGTCACATCGAACGGAAGCGCCAGGACGCGATCGCCACCGCACTCACGGGCCAGCTTGCTGAGTGCCGGCTCGTTCCGCGCGGAAGCGATGACAGTCGCACCTCGACGAACAAGCTCCACCGTGACCGCTCGGCCAATGCCGGCCGAGGCACCGGTCACCCACACCCGTCGCCCTGTGACGCGCATTCGACTCATCGTTCAGACTCGCCTCTTGATAATCCGGATCACCCTTCCAATCAGAGGAAGCTGCTCGTACAACATCGCACCGGCATCAAAATAGTCTCGGTGGTAGGACACCCTGTCCCGGAACCGAATATGCGTCGAACCGGGAACGGTCACCACCACCCCCCATTCAATCGTGGGTGTTTCAGGAACATGGTCCACATCAGCACCGAGTCATTGCCTTGCGTGACATCCTCCTCGAACTTGAACGAGCAGGACTCCACCTGCGCATAGAGGTCCGCGAAGTATTGTCTGAGAGCGGGAAGTCCTGCGATCTGGTGAAAGGGATCTTGAAACTCCACGTCGTCGCTGTACAGCTCGCTCAATAAACCCAGGGTCTGTGCACTCAACTGAGCATAGGTCTGTTTGAATCGTTCGACGACCAGTTGCACCCTAGAACCCTCCTCTCCTCTCACTCTTCTACGCACGAACCCAGCGGATGGATTCCTTGACCTAGCGGATCTGGTCCGCCCCCGATAGAGACCAGAAAAGAAGCCGTCATATTAGTTCCACCGTTGTGGCACCCTCAGGACTTTGGACACATCGTAGCCTTCCGTCGCGATGAACTGCAGAAACCGCTGGTAGTCAGCCTCAGAGACCTGCGGGGTTCGCGCCATCAGCCAGACGTAATCGCGCTGGATCCGGCCAATGATAGTCTGCTCATAGGCCTCGCCCACGTAAAGAATCCGATAGTCGGCCTTGATCGGCCAGATGAATTGCATACCCCAGACGGCATTCGACTGCTTGTCGATGATATAGCCGGTCGGATGATAGGTCTTGCGCTCCCCCTCAAAGCCGCCCGCGCGGAAACTAAAGGTCGTGGCCACGGTTCCGTCCTGATCCAAGCGATAAGACTCCATGGCGTTGTAGGCATCCGTCTCGATAAAGGTTGGAATATTGGCAATCACGTACCAGTCCCCCATGAACCGCTCCAAATCGACGGCCTTCGCGGTGTGAATCGGTGGAGGACTGCTGCAGGCTGCAAGCATGAGGAACAGAAGGGGCACACAGAATGATGGCCTCACAGAAGACATAGTTCCCTCACTGGAGCGTATAGCGAAGGGTATCGCCCTTCGCGGTCGTGGATTGCAGCGCGACCCATCTGCCGTTCAAGGTGTACCAGAGATCGACGGCGAACTTGTCCGTGACGATTCGGCGGTGCGTGGTTCGTGTCGGGACTCCCAGCACGGGGATCGTTTCTTCACCCACCACGCGAATAGACACCGGCTGCAGCTCGCCGGTCTGCGAATTCAGCAATCGCTCGCCTGTGATCCATTCAGCGTTCCAGTAGGCAAAGGTCTTGATGCAGCCATCGCCGCTCCAATCCCCGGCCTGTGTCGCCACCTGCAACCGCCCGTTCCGTGAGATTCCGTTCACGAAAAAGGAATCGCCGTTATCATCCGTCTCGGCGCGAATCTCGCGGAGGCATGCACCCTCCCAGGTTTCGACGTTGGTATGCCGGTACGTGTAGACCGTGATGTACAGGAACGTGACCTTGAACTGCGCGTCTACCTGGACCTGGGTCCGCTCGCCTTCCGAAGACACATCAAAGCGCTGGCGGCCGATCTCATCCTTGCCGAGAAAGACCTTGAAGTCATAGGTCTGCGAGGTGGCGCTCCACGCCGGCGGGGAAAGGCTCGCGAGGCACAGCAGGAGTACAAGAATCGCCATCGCCATACGAGATCCGCTCGTCACCAGACCTCCGCTACTCATCGCGCTCCTTTCCAGGAATGGAAGTCAGCGTACCCTGTTTGGGAGGACCGGGAATGAAGGCATTGGTGCGGTCGATATACCCTCGATAGGCAGGTCGCCGCTCGACGATGGTCTGCTCCACCAGCGTCACGCCCGAGAATTTCAAAAGCATGTAGGTGATGAGAAGCGGCCCCGCGACCGTCCACCAGGCTCCGGCCGTTACCGCAAAGAGGTAAAAGCCCCACCAGATCAGGCACTCGCCGAAGTAGTTGGGATGACGGGTGTAGCGCCAGAGTCCGCGGTCCATCACCTTGCCGTGGTTCGCCGGATCGGCCTTGAATCGTGACAGCTGCCAGTCCCCGATGCCTTCGAAGACCATACCGAGGGTCCATACTGCCACCGCCAGCACATCGAATGCCCCCGCCTCGACCGGTACGGTGAGAGCCGGCCAGAGAGGCATCGAAATGATCCATGCCAGTCCCGCCTGAAACCAGAAGATGATGCCCAGGCTTTTGAGTGCGAAATGGGGTTCATATTTTTGGCGGATCTCTCGATAGCGCCGGTCCTCGGGCTCGCCCCAGTTGCGGTGGATGATATGACCGGACAGGCGCAGGGCCCAAAGCAAGAGCAGTGCGAGGATGAGCGTCGTCCGTCCCGTATACGCCTCGGCACCATTGGCGTATACCATTGCAGCGGCGAGGAACATCATGGCCCATACGCCATCCACGATGCTCACATCGCGCTTGAGGATGCTGACGAGCCATGCAAACGTCGCCAGGCTCAGCATCGAGATCAGTCCCATGACATAGAGCCACAAACTCATCACGTCTTCCTCTCTAGCAGGCTGGCATAGCCATCAAAGCGAGCAGACCACGCAAGAAGCAGCGGCGTCAGCACCGCCCAGCCAATGGCCAGAGCCACCAGCCCCGCACGCATATCGCCGAACTCCAGCGCCCCAAGGCGGAGGCCGCCCAAATAGGCCGCAGGGCCCCCTGCGGCTCCAAACAAGGCCGCGATGACCCAGCGCCCTCTCATCCAGCGCAACGACACATTCAGAAGGGTTGCAAAGAGTCCCCACAACGCCACGATCCAATAGGGGGCGATGTTTGGTAGCACCATGCCCGAGGAATACTGAAGCCAGCCCTGCCACACCAGGATGCTATCGAAGACGAGTCCTGTGGCGAGTGCCAATGCAATCAGCTTGAGCTCCGCCTGTGGCATGGGAGCGCGAAGAACATGCACGACCACCACCCCTATCGTCACCAGCAGGCCGATCCAGGGCTGGTGCGCCGCGGCGCTCCATACGCACGCGAACCAACCGATCTGGAAGAGCAGAAAGTTGCTCACGAGCATTGTGGTGCTCAGCTTCATCACGCACCCGCCTCCGGTTTTGCGAAGAGGTAGTGACTGACCCACCAGTGTCGGCCCTCTTCGTAGCCGAACAGCTCAGCACAGGCCATGAAAAATAGACGCCACCGCATCCACCAGACTCGCGCCTGTGCCGCACCATAGACATGCTCGATAACGGGCCAGAGCGTCTCGCGGGCGGCATCCATATTCGCCAGCCAGGCATTGGCCGTCTTCTCATAGTGCGTGCCATCCCACCGCCACCGATCGACACAGGCGAGATGGTCCTGACAGGCCAGGGGCAGACCATCGCTGGGCATCATTCCGCCCGTGAAAAAATGCCGACTCATCCAGTCGGCGGGGCCCCGGTCTTCGAACAGGTAAGAAGTGGCGCGATGCACGAACACGTGCATGAAGAACCGCCCACCCGGTCTGAGCCATCGACGTACGCGCGCAAATAGGTCAGGCCAGTTCCGCATATGTTCGAACATTTCCACCGACACCACCCGATCGAATCGCTCGGGATCGATCTCGAACGTGTTCATGTCGCAGGTCACCACCCGAATCTGGTTCTGTAGTCCGCGTTCTCTGGCCTGGGCTTGGATATAGGCGCGCTGCGAGCGGGAATTGGAGACCGCCGTGATACGGCTGTTGGGGTAGTGCTCAGCCATCCACAACGTCAGGGAACCCCAGCCGCATCCGAGCTCCAGAATCGTCTGCCCGTCCATCAGGCCCGCATGCAGGCAGGATTCACGCAGACCGGCGGCTTCCGCTTGAGCTAAGGTTGTCGCGCCGGCGGGCCAGAACGCGCCACTGTATTTCAGGTGAGGACCGAGGACCTGCCGGAAGAACTCGACCGGGACTTCATAGTGCTGATCATTGGCCTTCTCCGGAACCACTGCGATGGGGGCACGGCGCATTTGCTCGATAAAGTGCGTTTCCTGCAATGCTGCTGTTCGAGCATCACCCGAACCGATTTCCCGGAGGCGGTCCTTGAGCAAGTGCCGAATCCCGCGTCGGATCGCCACGTCCGGACAGAGTCCATGTTCCGCCAGGGTCAATGCAAAATGGGTGAGATGCTGCATGGGCTTCGTCTTCCTTTCACGGAGAACCATGCTTCACGCGGGTGGCACCCGTGAGACGTGGTTACAAAAAGCGCTGCACCTGCTGAGCCAACGTGTTCGCGACAAGGTTCAAATCAAACGGCCAGGCATAGCGGAGTTCGACGCCGGGATACTGCGGTCGGAGGTGGTCGAGGATTTCCGGTATCTCCACTTCAGAATGCGAGCCGCCCGGCGTAAACATGGTCGTAGTTACGGTAATATGGGTCGCTCCTTTTTCGACGAGGTGCTCCACCGACTCTTCCAAGGTCGGGGCGCAGAACTCGTTGTAGGCCACGGCAAACAGCACATCTCCAAGGTTCGCGTGCAGCTGGGCGGCCACCGCTTCAAGCCCTGATTGATAGGGATCCGTCTCGGGCGTCCTCGGCCACTGGCGAATTTTGGTATCCAGCTCCATTTCCTCAGCCGACGCTGTTTGCTTGGCTGCGCGCCGCTGAGCTTCCAATCGTTTCAATTTCGTGACCAGATCTTGAGGGCATCCCTTGGGAATGCCTCCGTGTCCCACTAAAATGACTCCTCGTCGCACAGCTACCATGTCTCCGCTCCTCCTTTTGAGACTTGCGTCAATCGCCGCTCACATCCTCACATCGAACCCGTCGGATCCAGATACTCATGAAGATTGGTCTTTCCATAGTGGCTCGCCGGGTAGACCGTTCGGATGAATCCCGCCACCAGAGCCATCACCTTTTTCACAGCCGGGGTTTTCTCAGGATCTGTCGCTGGCAACAGCCGGACAGTGATAGTTGCGTCATGCTGTTTCAGCTGGACAAAAAAGTTACGCGCCGCGCCCTGCTCGATCGCCACCGACTCCAGCAGCGCTTCTCTGCCGCTCCTCGCCAGGTAGAACTCCTGTACCTTGAGAATCTCGGTTCCCGCCCGTTGAATAATGGGGGTGAAGGCTTGAAACAGCCCCTGTAGGTCACCGGCCCCTTCGATGACAACGTGCGGCATGGTCGGTCCTTTCTACACGTGGTTCCGGAGCATGAGCTCCTTCGGATGAGGGTTGAGATAGACCTGGTCGCGAATATAGGCGACGTCAAAGATCTGCACGTAATGCTTGATCAATGTCAGGGGAACGATCAAAGGCGTGAGCCCCTGATGATAGTCCGCGATCACGCCCACCAGCTCGGCTTTTTCCGCTGCATCAAGCCGCTCCTTGAAATATCCCAGGATGTGCTGGAGCACATTCACATGTTTCCGCACCGTCGCCCTCATGGCCAGCGCCTGCATGAAGAGTTCGCCGTAACGCAGCACGAGATCTTTGGGGCGATACTCGTTTACTTGCGCCACCAAACGCCCGAGCCGTTGATAGTGTTGGGCACTATGGGCGAGCAGCAGATACTTGTGGACCGTGTGGAACTGAACCACGGCATGCCTGGTAACTCCGCTTTCGAGCAGGTCCCGCCAACGCCGGTAGCAGAACACCCGCTCAATAAAATTTTCGCGCAAGAGTGGATCGCACAGCCTCCCTTCCTCCTCGACCGGAATCAGGGGAAACCGCTCGACATAGGCTCGCGCAAATAGTCCGATCCCCTTCCGGCCCGGCATCCCATGTTCGTTATACGTACGCACCCGTTCCACACCACAACTCGGCGAGTCTTTTTTAAAGACAAAACCAGATAGGTCCAGTCCTTCGAGCGCCGGGAGTCGAGCCGCTGTCATGGTTGCTAACGCCTCGGTGTGGTCCTTCCCGCTCTTGATCGTGACCAGCCGAGGTTGTTCCGGGTCGCCGACCAGCCGCATCGCTTCACGCGGTGTACCGAGCCCTGCCTCGACCTCCGGACAGACCGGCACCCACTCGACATAACGGCCCAAGAGGTCCGTCAGAAACCCGTCCCGTTTGTGGCCACCGTCGAAACGGACTTCTTCGCCGAGAAGACAGCGGCTGATGCCGAGACGGAGCGCTGTGGTTGTCATCTGGACACCTGCTGCTTGCCGAGATCCAAATACTCCTGGCGGGCTTGCCGATGGTCCACAATGGGCGCGGGGTACTCCAAGCCGATGCGGCATCCGGCCCGATCCTGTTCTTCCTGGGGCAGGAGATGCGGCTCATGTATCCATTTCGTCGGCACGTCGTCCAATTCCGGCACGTAGCGACGAATGTACTCGCCCTCGGGATCGAACTTTTCGCTTTGAATCCTCGGATTAAAAATCCTGTAGCCCTGCATGGCATCGGTCCCCGTCGACGCACACCATTGCCAATTCCCATTGTTGGCAGCCAGGTCTCCATCGACGAGCTGTTGCATGAAATAGCGCTCGCCGCTCTGCCAATCGATCCTGAGATCCTTCACCAGAAATGAGGCCACGACCATCCGCACGCGATTGTGCATCCAGCCGGTCTCGTTCAATTGCCGCATGCCGGCGTCCACGATCGGATAGCCGGTCCGGCCCTGACACCAGGCGGCAAACAATCGATCGCACTCAGGCCCCGCCACCCGGGCGGCGGGAAGCCCCGGTTTGGTTTTGAAGGGTCCTTCGGCCACGCGAGGAAACGCCATCAGGACTTGCTGAAAAAACTCACGCCAGACAAGCTCATCCATCCAGGTGAAAACATCGGCGCGCGACACCGGGCCACCCTTCGACAGAGTATTCAGCGCCGCGTGAATCGCGGTGCGCGCGGAAATCGTCCCGAAACGTAAGTGAGGAGACAGCTTGGAGGTGCCGTCGATCGCCGGGAGATTCCTACCACTGACATACGCATGGACTGGTCCTCGCAGGAACCACTGCAGTCTGGCACGCGCCGCGTTCTCGCCTGGTTCGATCCACATCGGCACCTTCTCGTATCCCAAGTCCGCAGCTGAAGGCCACGGCGATACATCTGGAGCAGAACCGGCTGGCTTCGTCGCTTCGAATGTCGGGACGTCGAGCAGGGGCGGTGTGGCAGCTCGCCACGTGGTCCACCACCGATCACGGTAGGCGCTATACCGCTGGAAGGGTTCGCCTGTGAGCCCCCGCACTTCTTCCGCCTCGAACACGACGTGGTCCTTGAATGTCCTCACCGTGTGCCCCCGTTGGGCCAGACGGTGCTGAATCGTGCGATCCCTCTCCAGCGCTGCCGGTTCGTAGTCGCGATTCCAGTAGACCGCATCGATCGCAAGATCTTTTACAGTCTGCATCACGGTGTCGATTGGCTCGCCGATCCGCCATGCGAGCGTGAGACCACGGCCTGCAAGCGACCTCCGCAGCTCCTCCAGGCAGCCCAGCATGAAGCCGACGCAGGCAGACCCGAACACGTGCGATTGAAGCAAGGGTTCGTCGAAGACAAACAAGGGGACAATCTCCCGGCATTCCTGGCAAGCCGCCGATAGGGCGGGGTTGTCGTGGAGCCGAAGGTCGCGACGAAACCAGATCAACCCTTTCACGAGGGCACCTCAGGAGTGGAAGAAGCCAGTCGCTGAGCCGGGGGCACGGGATCGACAAACAGTGTCCGTCGCCACGCCACGTAACAGAGAAACAGGAATGTCGCAGCCATAAAGCCCGTTCGCAGGTAATGAAAGCCAAACTCCAGCTGATTCATGAATTCACTCGTGAGGCCGAATCCCCCATAGGCCATCGACAGTCCCCAGGCCCAAGGTCGCATAAACACAAATCCGTAGCCGATCAAAAAGTGAACCGCCGGGGAATGCAGTTTGACCGGGTAGGCCAAGGGCCCGACAATCGTGAGGCCGAACAGCTTTAACGCGTAGGCTGGGAAGAATTCGATGATGAGCACATCGACCAGTCCCACGAGGATGAATAGGGCTCCGAACAATTTGATGTCACGTCCGCGGTCGGCTGTGTCCTGACTCATTATTTGGGTCTCCTTCCGGGGGCCTCATGTTGGGAGGAAGCTCTCCTCTTCATCGACCCCAGACATCGGGAAATGCCCGCCACCACGTGGTGGGATGTGCTTTCCGCCACTTCGCCTGTTCCTGCCAGAGTCGATCAGACTCCGCCTTATCCAGCCGCACTGCCATCGCGGCGCTGACGTCCGATTGTTGGCGAACACTCGTTTGGATCATCTCCTTCGCCATGCGCGCCAAGCCACCGGGTGGATCGACGAGATCCTCCGTATGCCGATAGGCGAGGTTGAGATACAAATGCTCCACGGCCATCCAACTCTCGTCCTGAGACAACTGTTCAAGGTACGCATCGATCGCCTGATAGACATAGGTGAGGTGAAGGTAGGCTTCGACCGACGGCATCTCCTGAATCGCTCGCTCACACACCTCCAACGCCCGGCGATAGTCGCCGGCCATCAGGTACAAGTTCGTTTTCTCGACGTGAGACGCCTTTGAGACCGTGGTCGCTTGGCCGTGAACCTCAACGGTCGAACTCACGGCCAAGACTGCGATCAATCCGAGCGCCCCAATGATCTTTCTCATCTCTCACCTACCGAGAAGAGCCGCCATGCGATCCCATCTGCCCCTTATAGAGTGATTGACCGGCCACGCGAGTGACGGAGATCTCGCGCAGCCCACCCTCTCCCTTCACCCCCAATTTCACCACCGAGCCAGGCTCACCTCGTACCATAAGGGCCACTTGCTCGTACGTCTTCCCAGTGACGGCTGCGCCATCCACGGTGCTGAGTTCATCACCCTGCTTGAGTCCCGCCTGCTGCGCCGGACCATCCGGCAACACATGCGCGACATACAGCACGGCTGTATCGCCCACCCGTTCAGCACCGACATGCAG
>JBDTWG010000046.1:0-15173 GCA_040006855.1 Nitrospira sp. | reverse complement strand
CTCGGACCCGCCCTCCAGGCCGTCGGCACGGATCAGATTTCCATGAGCGGCACGGCCGGAGCCGAGCTGGCAGTAAACGGTCGTGGGTTCACCCATCCTGACCTCGTGAAGTCGCTCGCGGGAACCGGGCGGATGGCGGTGAAAGAGGGCAAAATTGAAGGGATTAATCTGCTGCAGGAGGCGGCGATGCTGCTCAAGGTCGTCGGCGTGTCGCTGGACAATGCCAAAGCGACTGCCTTTTCAACGATCGAAAGCGAGTTCGCCGTGAAACAAGGCGTCATCGCCGTCCAACGGTTGCTCATGGACAGCCATGATTTTCAAGCCACGGGCGGCGGCACGATCGGCCTTGATCACTCCTTGAATATGAAGCTGAACCTGAATCTCTCGCAGGCCTTGAGCCAAAAAATTGCGGCCGGTTCCCCCATTGCACGAATGGCGCTGAGCGGTGGCCGCCTCTCGCTTCCGCTGCTCATTACCGGAAGTACGCAAGCCCCTTCGTATGGACTCGACACAAAAATGTTTGCCGGCAAGGTCCAGGAACAGGTGAAGGAGAAGGTCAAAGGCGCGATCGGAGACCTCTTAAAAGGTGACGCAAAGCCGGAGGATCTCAAGCAGCAAGGCAAAGACCTGTTGAAGGGCCTACTCGGACGGTAACATTCACAGGGAGGCGCCATGTCGCTGGCAAATCTGGTCACCCAATATATCGTGCAATATGGATTCCGAATCATGGGGGCGGTCCTCGTCCTCATAGCCGCCCTGTTCGTCGCCAAATCCGTCGGCAGACTGTTTGAGCGATGGCTCAACCAGCAGGAACTTGAGCCGCCGCTACGCCTGCTGCTCCTGCGTTTGGTCAAGGTCCCGTGGTCATCCTGGGCCTTCTCATCGCCCTGGACCAACTCGGCCTGCAAATCGCCCCGCTCGTCGCCGGGCTCGGGGTCGCTGGACTCGGGGTAGGACTCGCTCTGCAGGGCGTGCTCAGTAATGTCGTGGCTGGCTTGTCGATCATCTTCACCAAACCCTACCGGGTCGGCGAACATGTCTCGCTACTGGGCGTTCATGGCGACGTCGCAAAAATTGACATCTTCACCACGACGCTCAGGCATCCGGATCATTCCCGCATTGTGATCCCAAATCGAAAAGTGGTCGGAGAAATCCTGCACAACTTCGGCACAATCCGGCAGCTGGATCTCTCCCTTGGCGTGTCCTACCGAACTGACATCGACAAAACCCTGGATATGCTGCGTAGCCTCGTGAGGCAGCACCCGCAGGTCCTCTCGGATCCGGCTCCGATCATCGGCATTACAGGGTTTGCCGACTCATCCATTACACTCTCCGTCCGGCCCTGGGTGCAGGTGGCGTCCGTGGGGGTTGCACAAATCGAACTCAACCAGGCGATCCTTGAACAGTTCCGCGCGGAGGGGGTGGAAATCCCGTTCCCGCAATGTGAGGTGCGCCTGCTCACTCCCTCCTGATGAGGCGAGCGAGCAGGACCACAGGGACGCTCCTCTGCCCTCTGTTTGTGGCGATAATCGCTACATTCACCATACCGATCTGGCCCACCACGCCACAGGCTGAGCGAACTGAGGATTTGGCTGTCCACAGCTGGCCGCTGAACATCCCACATAACGCCGGAATCTATTCACGCTCTGTCGATCTCGGCCAAATAAATGTTTGGAACAAGATGAGCATAAGTAGTTTTGACATACCGGACTTTCTAGCGATAAAAGAGACGGCCAGATATTAACCGTTCAACACCTATACATCGTTGGCCTTTCCCACACATCTGGCAACCGGAACGTGTTGGCCATTCACACAATTCAGGAGGACTGAATGACGTGGCGACTTGGATTCCTCATTTCGGCTGCTTTCATCGCAGCTTTGCATGCATCGGTCGTAACCGCAGAGCCCTCGGCTCCACCGGATGTCGTGCCCGGAGCGGTGACGCTAGACTCCGTCACCCTCAAGGACGGCACGGTGATCTATGGGCAGGTCCTTGGCATGGTCGCGGATGAGTTGCACATCAAAACCAGTTTCGGGCCGACCGCCGGCGAGGATATCGTCAAAATCATGTGGCCGAACGTCGCCAAGATTTCGGTCAATCATCCGATTCCGTTCAGTCTGAAAGAAGGTACTACGGTGGTGGGAACGGCACAACCCGGTGAGCCCGGCACGATGATATTGAAGGCCGCACCCACGGGGACCCCGATGGCCATTCCATTTGATTCCGTCCTCGGCATGAACCAGCCCGCCGTCATCTACACCGGCGCTGTCCAAGCAGGATTCTCGCAAACCACAGGAAACAGCCACCTGCGGAACGGGAGTTTGCTGGGCGAACTATCGGCTCGCAGTGAGTCTCTGCGTTTGACCATCCTGGGGCGCTACATCTATGGCGATAACAGCGGGAACCTCATCGTTCGAAACAGCCGCGGCACCATCAAACTTGACTTCTTTCTCACGAAGCGGTTGTATTGGTTCGCCTCCGCCTATTTCGAACAAGACACCTTTCAAGATTTGAAGTTGCGCACCGCCCTCTCCACAGGGCCTGGCTATCAACTCCTCGATCGGGGCGACCTGACGGGTCTCTTCAGAGACATGACGCTGTGGGCGGAGGCCGGCGCGGCCTATTTCAATGAAGATTTTAAGCTCGCCGACGATAAGTCCAGCACACGAGGCCGATGGGCCGTCAAATGGAACTGGCCGCTGTGGGGCGGTGATCAGGTCAGCCTGTATCACTTCCAGGAAGGTTTTCAATCGCTGGCGAATTCCAAGGATCTCTACCTGACGGCGGACACCGGTTTGCGATTCAAAATCTGGGGAGGGCTGGTGAGTGGGTTTCAATGGACCATGCGGTACAACAAAAATCCGCCGCCGGGCATCTCAGACACCGATAACCTCTATCTGATCACGCTGGGATATAGCTTCGACACCAGCCGAAAACAATAGGGGACATAAGAGGCACGTACTCGGTTCACAGAAGGAGGTAGCACGATGAGCATGATGGGTGAATTCAAAGAGTTTGCCGTGAAGGGCAACGTACTCGATATGGCGGTAGGAGTCATTATCGGGGGTGCGTTCGGAAAGATCGTGTCCTCCGTCGTGAGTGACATTCTGATGCCTCCCATCGGACTCTTGCTGGGGAAAGTGGATTTCTCCAGCCTCTTCATCCCATTGACCGAAGACGCCAAAGGGAAATCACTCGCGGCTGCCAAAGCCGCCGGGGCGGCCACCATCAACTACGGAGTCTTTCTGCAAACCCTCCTCGACTTTACGATTCTGGCCTTCGTGATTTTTCTGGTGGTCAAGCAAATGAACCGTTTCAAAAAGACCACCCCTCCCGGCCCGCCTCCTACTCCGCCAAGAGAAGAGGTGTTGCTTACGGAGATTCGTGATCTCTTGAAAACTCCTCGGCACTAAAGACCGTGTGCCCATTGTTGACCCATGCCGATTGGACCTCTCCAACGGCCTCGATGTTTGTGAAGGAGGATCGCATGAAAGACATTCGCATGATTCCCATGGTGCTGAGTGCCCTGCTGGCCGCGGCCTGCACCACCGCGCCTGCGCCGAATGACACGGCGAGCCGAGCCCTGAATGAAATGAAAGCGGTCGCCCGACCGATCCCGCCGAAACCAGACCCGCGAGAAGGTACGATTGCCGAACTGCAGCGGCAAATCGCCGACTTACAACGCCAAAACGCGGAGCGCGACGCGGAACTCGCCCGAATGCGTTCATCCCTCACCGGCGAGGTGGATCAGGCCAAATCTCGAGCTGGCGAGCTTGAGTCGCAAATCAGCCAACGTGACCGGGAATTGGCTTCGCTTCGCAACGCCTCCGGCGACAAGGATCGCCTAGCGAGTCAGTTGTCCGATGCGGAACGTCAACTCTCTTCCAAAGAGCAGGAACTCGCCGCCCTGAAGAGTGCTGCCGGGGACAAGGACCATCTCGCCATGCAGCTGGCCGCCTTACAGGGACAACTGTCCTCGAAGGATCAGGAACTCACGGCACTCAAGAGCAACGCTGGTGATCGAGATCGTCTGTCGTCCGAACTGGCGCAGGCAAAGCAGCGCATTGCGGAATTGGAGCGGCAGCTGGAGGCACGAGATCACGAGCTGACGGGATTGAAGACTGCCGCCGGTGATCGGGAACGACTCATCGCCGACCTCGCCGCCGCCAAACAGCGGGCCTCAGACCTAGAGAGCGAACTCACGCGAAGAGACCACGAAATGGCCGGCCTCAAGGGAGCCCTCGATCAACAGAAGACCAGCCTCGCTGAGGCGAAAGACGATTTGTCGAAACTCCTTCAGGCCGAAGTCGCAAAAGGCAACGTCACCATGAAACAGCTGGGCGACCAGCTGACCCTGGGCCTAGCTACGACCTTGCTGTTCGACTCGGGAGAGGCCATGCTCAAGCCGGGCGGAGCGGATGTCTTGCATCGCATCGGAGGGGTACTCAAGCAATACCCGGATCGCTCGATTCATGTGGCTGGTCACACGGATAATGTGCCCATCAAGGGACGCCTGGCGAAGAAGTTCCCGACTAACATCGAGCTCTCTCAAGCGCGCGCAGAAAGCGCACGTCAAGCGCTGACCGACGGCGGCATGGCCGTGGACAAGGTCGAGGCCAAGGGACATGCGGACAGCCGGCCCATCGCCAGCAACTCGACAGCCGAAGGACGACAGAAAAATCGACGCGTAGAAATCGTCGTCGGCCACTAGCGACTACGCGGTGACTCGACGCGGCTTGCATCCGCTCCCGGAACACGTTAGAGTGCCTGGCGTGTTCCGGGAGCGTGCATGATTGTAACCATCTTCACTAGGCACGCATGTTCAGACCAGCTGATCAGTATTTTTCAGCTCGGCTTCAGTCGTCTCCACTCGCTGTCCAATCTGGTTTCTACCGAACGACTGTCGACCTCTTGCGATGCGCAGCATGTGCCATTACGTACCAAGGAGCGCTCTTATGAGACGAGCTGCACGGATGCTCATAGTGCTCGCTTTCCTCGTCACGGGATGTGAAACCACCTCGCACGTTCAGCCCGTCGCAACGAATCCGTCACCCGCGGAAACCAAACTCCTGGCGCTTCAGGAGGAGCGAAGCCAGTTGCTGGCCACACTCGGCGAATTTCATGATCGCATTCGCGACCTCGAAAGCAAACTGGGGGATCGCCAAAGTCTCCCGGCCGCAGCGTCCTATGAGCAATTGCTCAGCGCCAAAGAAGCGGAACTTGCCGATTTGAGAAAATTAGGTCCGGAACGAGACCGCCTGACCGGCCAAGTAGCGGTCACGACGAGTGAGTTACAGCAGGCCCGTCAGCGCATTGCAGCACTCGAGCAACAATCGGCATCGCGTGAAAAAGATCTGGCCGCCCTTCAGACACATGCGACTGTCGTCGCGGAACTTGAGCTGGCACGACGACGAGTCATAGACCTGGAAACACACGTCACCCGCCAAGACAGTGATCTCCGTGCCGTCCGTGCGGGAACGGCTGAGCGAGACAGCCTCGTGGCCCAGCTGCAGACCGCCACCGCAACGATCGCTTCGTTGAAGGCACGCATCACCGCCCTCGATCAACAGCTCAAGGAGCGGGAACAAGCCTATGAGACGGTTCGCTCGCGGCTTTTGGAGCGAGATAAATTGGTCCCCCAGTATAACGCCATGGTTGCGGAGGTCTATCAGGCGAGGCACCGTATCGCGGCACTCGAACAACAGGTGGGTGACAAGACGCGGGACATACTCCCACGACAAAAAGGCCCTGCGGGCACGTCCCCCGAACGAGCGCCGGGCACCAATAACTCTGGGGTCGAATCGCCTCGAATGCCTTCTGCAGGCCGAGAGACCGCACAGCCTCAGCCAGCTCCTCGCACGAGAGAGCTCGGTTCGGCCAAACAGTCAACCAGCGACATCGCTCGGCAGACTACTCCTGGGAAGATGACTCCGTCAGGAAGCAGTGAGGGAAGCACAGGACCTTCCGCGCAAGCAGATGCTCGGAATGGACGCTTCGCGGCCATGAAGGAAGAACTGCTCAAGGTACTGCCGGGTGATCGCGGACAGAACACGATTACCGTCAAACAGGATGGCAACCGACTGACCGTCGCGTTAGCGTCCAACTGGCTGTTCACGTCCGGCGATGCCGCCCTCACGCCGGAAGGCCTGACCATGTTGAAGCGGATCGGCACGGTGTTAGGACAAGTTACCGACAGGTTTGTCCAGGTGGCGGGTCATACGGATAACCAAGCAATCAGCAAAGCGCTCCAGAAAACGTTTCCAGACAATAAAGCTCTCTCCTGGGCTCGCGCTGAAAATGCTCGACGCGCCTTGATCAATGGCGGCATGGCGGCCGACAGGACGAAGGCCGTCGGTATGGCTGATTCGAGGCCGCTCGCCTCGAATGCCACCGAACAGGGCCGTCAGAAAAATCGGCGGTTGGAATTGGTCATCGTTCAGGGCCCGGCCGTCGCCACGGGTGGAGAGACACGGCGAGACGATGCTCGTCTCGCAGCATTCAGCTCCGCACGCTAGGTGTGACCCTCCCACACGCAGAGGCGCATCGCGCCCATTGCGGGCACCCATTACTTACAGCCGACAGGCACCTTGATTGGTCATCAGCCCTGCGCTCTCACCAGGAACCGTCGCCATAATCTTATAATGGCCGAGCCCCAGCTCTTTTCCGTAGGCTTCCCCGACGAGCACATCCTGTACATGCTGATGGTCGGAAGCCCGAAAATATGACCGTCCCTCCTTCAAACCATCAAACTCATGCCCTTCCAAGGCCTTGATGAGAGCAGCAGTCTCTGTGGTGCCCGCTCGCTGCATTGCCTCCAATATCTGCGTCATCGCGGCATAGCCCAGGTAGCAGCGCGAGGTCGGCGTATGGTTATACTTCTCGACCACGCCTTGGATAAAACGCCTGGATCCTTCTGTGTTGACCTTCGGATCCCAAATGAGGCCCCAAATTCCCGCATTGTTTGCATAGCCCAAGGGACGGCCAATTTGCTCGCCGCTCAGTAAGCCGCCGATCCCAATCTTGTCTTTCGCCAATTCCAGCTTGGTATAGCTCTTCAACGCGTGGACTAAATCCCACCCGTAAAGATTGAGCACAATGAGCGTCGGATGTTGATCCTTGGCCGCAGTCAACGCGGAGGCAAAGTCCGTCGAGCCGAACGGCATCAGGGTCTCCCCCACAAATTCAACACCATGACTCTGAGCGGCAGTGGTCAAAGCCTGCGCGGCGGATTTGCCGTCCAATGAGCTCGTCGTAAGCAGGTACCAGCGGGTGCCGTAGGCCGTCACCAGATGTGGCGCCACCGCCTGTGCCAGCATCACAGCATTGGGCATGAACACGAACGTGTGTGAGTCGCAGGCCGCCCCCGTCAGCTCAGGAAGATAGGACCCGGTCACCATGAACAACTTATTTTCCTTCTTCGCCAGCGCGCTGACGGCCAAGGCACAGTCTCCATTAAACGTGCCCATGAGCGCATCGATACGGTCTTCTTTGATAAATTTGGTTGCGACCTTCACCGCCTGTTCAGGGTTGGAGGCATCATCGGCTTCGAGAATGACCACCGGCCGTCCCAATACCCCACCGCGCTTGTTGAAAAGGTCTACCGCTACATTTGCCCCATGCACATCGTGAATAGAGGACGTCTTATACGGGCTCGACAACGGATCGAGAATCCCGATTTTGATCGGCTCTCCGGCGTACGCACGCGAGCCACTG
Organism: Nitrospira sp.; assembly: GCA_040006855.1. Lineage (GTDB taxonomy): Bacteria > Nitrospirota > Nitrospiria > Nitrospirales > Nitrospiraceae > Nitrospira_A. Next base: position 7,459 of record JBDTWG010000046.1, on the reverse strand, counting down.
CCCGCCAACCCAAGCATACGGCTGGTTAAATCGCTCAGCGCAAGCGCTCCCCCGGTCATGGCTGACAATTGCAAGAACCGCCTTCGTGAGATATGACTCATGCCCGTGACCTCCCTCGTTGCCATTGACCTCTTCACCATCGCCTGGAAGGTGGCGAGTGCCGCATACTGCCGACCCATCTTCTCATAGCAGAGTCCTCTATTTTTTGACAGCTTACAGGTGTGCCCGGAGATCTCGGCGAGCGCTTTTCTCCACTAACTGGAGACACGGACCGCCTCTAGAGGCTCATCAGCACGACGTGAAGACCCAGACAGGAGGCCATCGGCGATGATTTGTACAAGAGAGTGGATGGCGAGTAATGGGAACCACAGAGGAGGTACCCCCGTCATCCCATATTGCAAGCTGGGTAAAGCGCGACGTTCGACACTGGCAAGAAAGGACATGATGATCGACCATTTCAGGTCAGCTGTATTGATCTTCCGTATACACCTGCTTGATCGACCAGAATACCGCCTCCTTCAGCTTCCTGATTTGAGGGTCCGGCGGATCCTTCCTGATTTTCTGCAGTTTCCGATCAAGTGCAAACAGGGGTTCAACTGATCGACGATCCGGCACCCGCCCCAGCGCCCATGCGATCTCCGTTTGAACCGTGATATCGATACCTGGCGCGTCCAGCATTTCCAGCAGTGGGGGGACCACAAGTGGATCGCTGTGGATATTGCCAAGGTCGCCCAGTCCTTTCGCCGCGGCCGCTTGCAGGTCCGGCTGTTTCGAATGCTTCAGAATATCGACCAGGATGGGGATCCCTTCTTTCCCCATATTGCCTAGCGCCACCGCCGCTTGCTTAGCCAGATCTTTGTCCTTGAGCGCCTCCGTGAGGCGCGGCAACGCTTCATCTGCCTCCATTTCGCCCAACAAGGAAATGATCTTCAGCTTTCGGAGATGACTGGTCTCCGGAGAATCCAACAGTTTCAGCAACCGATCCGGCTGGCCCCATTCAGCCGTCAACAGCAGGGGAAACTCGTATTTTCCCAACGCATCGCCGAGCGCGCTCAGCGCGTACAAACCAGGCTCGCCACCGTGAGCCGATTGAGCAGCCTGGACGGCATCTTCAAACTCAGCGCGGACCTCTTTCTGCCACTTCACCTTCATGACTCCCAAATCATAGGTCAATTGACAGGCCGGACCCTTCCATAAACGGGAGGGGGCGTCGGGCAAGTCATTGTCGCCACCGGCAGATGCGGTCCCTTCCCACGTCTTCCGTTGTTCACACTTCACTCTGAGTAGAACATCATGAGACTTGCCGGGGTCCGCGGTCACCGCATAGCCCAATTCGCCCATGCGACGCATCACCACGTCCCTGATGCTATCGGGAGTGCCCGTTCCTTTGTCGGTCAGGGCAATGGCATCAACCAGGACGGTTTGAATTCGTGCCAGTTGAGATTTTTGTTCCTGCGTGAAATAGTCCCGATAGGCCCACACCAAGGAGTTCATCCCACCCGCAAGCAGGAGGAATGCTACCGCTATAGTCGAAACACTCTGCTTCATGGATGGTTCCTCCTTCCGGAAGAGAGCCCTAGATGATTGGTTTGCAGTACTTGTTTCGTCATTATACCCCCCCGCAGACATTGTGGTACTACTACAGGAACAGTATCCGCAAACAGTTCTGAGCTCCACATCCCTCCCCAGCTGCATGAGCGGAGCGAATGAGGCTTCGGAGCGAATGGCGAATTAGATACGCCCCACCCGGCGTATGGGTTGACAGGTAGACTCGATCGACGGTACAAAATGTCATTATTCAGCGGGACTTTCCACCAGCAGGCACATTCCGCATGCAGCATCGGTAGGCAACGCGGTGTCAGCGTCGCGCGAGAGTGGCGGAACTGGCAGACGCGCGGGTCTTAGGAGCCCGTGGGTAACCGTGGGGGTTCAAGTCCCCCCTCTCGCACCATAACTTAGAGACCCTGCGTGGCGCCCACAACTTTTCGTACTTGGAGGACGCGAACAGAGCTATGAAACTTGAAGTGACTGAACTCGGCCCCATGAAGCGAGCCCTTAAGATTGAAGTTCCGGCAGACGAAGTCAACTTGCGCTTTGTCCGGGCATACTCCGAATTGAACCGGCAAGTTCACATTCCCGGCTTCCGCGCTGGGAAGGCCCCGCTGCAATTACTGGAAAAACGCTACGCCAAGACTGTCGAGGAGGACGTCATTCGTGCATTAGTCCCCGATTACTACGATCGAGCCGTTCGCCAAGCGGGAATCGTCCCGGTGCTGGTAGAAATCCCGCCGCTGGAGCGAGTCAAGGTCAAGAGAGATACCCCCTTCAGTTTTACCGCCACGGTCGAAATCAAGCCGACGATTGAACTCCGAGATTACAAGGCTCCAAACCCGATCTCTCTCAAACAAGATCACCGCACCATAACTGACGACCAAGTTGAAAAGGCCATTGAGGTCCTCCGCGAGCAAATGGCTCAATTGCATCCCGCTCCGACGGGAACGACATTGTCCGAGGGGGACTATGCGGTGCTGAATGTTGAAGGGACGTTAGACGGGAGCCCGCTGGATGGAACGACAAAAGAGGGCCATCTTCACAAAATGGGCTCACATGCCCTCGTTCTAGGCGTAGACATTGAAAGTCATCTTGTCGGCAAAAAGGACGGTGAGACGATTACGGTTCCGCAGGCCTATCCAGCAACACACCCCGATGCCCGCGTCGCGGGCAAGACCGTCACGTTTCGGTGCACCATTCAATCGGTGAAGCAAAAGCAACTCCCATCTCTGGACGATGAATTCGCAAAAGACTGCGGCCCCTATCAGTCATTGCAAGAAATTCGAGACAAGCTTCGCACCGAAATGGAGCGGGCCCTGAAGAAGGATATCGAAGATTCCTACAAAGACACCCTTTTAAAACGGCTAGCGGAAACCCATCACTTTGAACTCCCGGGAACATTGGTTGAGCGAGAATTGTCGGCCATGGTTCGGCAACAGTTGCAATCCCGCCAGCGCAAATCCGAAGACAATCCTGATGCCTCACCTGCCGCCTCTCGAACAGACGACATCACGAAACTCCAGGACGAGTATCGGCCGGAAGCCGAGCGGCGCGTGAAGGTAGGATTAATCCTCGAAGCGCTGGCGGCAAAAGAGGGCATCTCCGTCACGAATGAAGATCTGAACCATGAGATTGCGAGACTCGCCGCAGAGGTCAAGCTCTCCGTCGACGAAGTTCGCCGCATGATTCAAGCCGGAGGACAAGACACCTTAGACGATCTTCAGGCCAGAATCCTGGCCGACAAAGCCTTGGATTTCGTCTATCGCCACGCCATGATTCAGGGATAGCCATGTCAACCGCATGGACTTGCCGCATAAAATCCCTTGTGGTGTTCACCTGATCCAGGCTGCGCACGTATGGTAAACTAAAGAGTTTCTACTCATAGGGCCTCTAGGGGAAAGGATTCAGTTGAATGTTAGTTCCGATTGTCATCGAACAAACAAACCGCGGCGAACGTGCCTATGACATTTACTCTCGCCTTCTTAAAGATCGTATTATCTTTCTCGGTGCACCGATCGATGATGTTTTCGCGAACCTGATTATCGCGCAACTGCTATTTTTGGAAGCTGAGGATCCTGAGAAGGATATCAATCTGTATATCAATTCTCCCGGTGGAAGCGTGACAGCCGGGCTTGGCATCTATGACACCATGCAATATGTCAAACCAGCCATCAACACCATCTGCCTGGGCCAAGCTGCAAGCATGGGAGCATTCCTCTTAACCGCCGGCACAAAGGGCAAGCGTTATGCCCTGCCGAATGCTCGCGTCATGATCCACCAGCCGATGGGCGGGTTCCAAGGCCAGGCGACCGAAATCGACATTCATGCACGAGAAATATTGAAAATTCGTGAACGCCTAAACGAAATCATGGCCAAACATACCGGCCAACCTCTCGATAAAATCGCCCAGGACACCGAGCGAGACTACTTCATGTCGAGCGAGGAAGCCAAACGTTATGGGCTGATCGATGAAGTCATCACACGCCCCCTAAAGAGCCTCAAACCCGTGGCGTCGACGGATTCAGGGAAAGAGGGCGGTAAGAGCTAGTTGACCTTGGTGTAGGGGAGGCAGCATGGCTAAACAAGAAAAAATTGATCGGCACCTGCGTTGTTCATTCTGCGGTAAAAGCCGAGACGAAGTGCGGAAGCTGATCGCCGGTCCGACGGTTTACATCTGCGACGAATGTGTCAATCTCTGCAATGACATCATTGCAGAGGATTGGGAAGAGGCAAAAGAGGAGATTTCCTCGAAGCTGAGGAAGCCAGCCGAAATCAAACATCATCTCGACCAGTATGTGATTGGGCAGGATCGCGCCAAAAGAATTCTCTCCGTTGCCGTTCACAATCATTACAAGCGCATTTCCGCCAAGGATAAGGACGTCGACGATGTCGAACTCCAAAAAGGCAATATCCTGGTAATTGGTCCTACCGGTACCGGCAAGACCTTGTTGGCTCAGACCTTGGCCAAATTCCTAGACGTGCCCTTCACCCTAGCCGACGCCACCACCCTCACGGAGGCGGGCTATGTCGGGGAAGATGTTGAAAACATCATACTCAAGCTGCTTCAAGCCGCCGACTATGATGTCGAGCGTGCTGAACGCGGGATTGTGTACATCGACGAGATCGATAAAATCAGCAGAAAAAGCGACAGTCCTTCAATTACCAGGGACGTTTCCGGTGAAGGCGTTCAACAGGCACTCCTCAAGCTCATCGAAGGAACGGTTGCCAATGTCCCCCCTCAGGGAGGACGCAAGCACCCGCATCAGGAATTTATTCAGGTGAACACCTCGAACATTTTGTTCATCTGTGGCGGCGCCTTTGTCGGACTCGAACATATTATCGAGCAGCGCATGAACCGACGATCGATGGGTTTTGGAGCTGATGTTCGTGGCCGTAACGATATTCGACTGGGGGAATTGCTGCCGCATGTCCAACCAGAGGACCTGTTGAAGTACGGCTTAATTCCTGAGTTTATTGGTCGGTTGCCCGTCGTCGCCACACTTGATGAACTCGATGAGCAAGCGCTGATCCGAATTCTCACCGAGCCGAGAAACGCCCTCACCAAGCAGTATGAAAAGCTGCTTTCATTCGAAAAAGTAAAGTTGCGATTCACCGACGCTGCGTTGGGAGCTATCGCACGTAAGGCCTTCACACAAAAAACAGGCGCTCGCGGGCTACGCTCGATACTCGAGGAGGCCATGCTCGACGTGATGTATGACGCCCCGTCGCAGAAACAGATTAAGGAAGTCGTGATCACCGAAGACGCTATCAGCGGCAAGCATGCTCCGATTCGTATCTTTGAGCAGGACAAGGACGTGAAAAGCGCCTAGCCGTCTCGTCCTTTTTAAACCCAGTCAGCTGTCGATCGAGAGGGGGCTTCGGCCCCCTCGTTTTCACATCCCACGCGCGCTTTCTCTCGGCTTCCCGACCTCCGCCAACCCTAAAGTCAGGTTTTTGTCGACAAGACAATTCTGTGCGGTATACTTGCGGAAAGATACTAGCTCCAATGATGTGATGGTCCAAGGACGGCGCGTGTGAAATTCCCAGTTGTATCCAGCAGCAGACACAAGGGCAAAACGCTCGAAGTTGATCCCGCCAAGGAGATGATTACCCTGGTCGGCCTCAATGGGGAACCCATGGGAAGCCTGACCTGGGATTTTCTCGTCGATCAAATTCTCACCTATCGAAAACCCCAACCACCGCGTGAAGCTCGATCCGAACCCCGTATCTCGCTCTCCATACGGGTCAAATACACCACCCCGGAAGGTACTCAATTCGAGAGTCGAGCGGGCGGAATCGGCGGAGGAGGGCTCTTTATCGAGAGCTTTGCGCCATTGGCTGTCGGAACTAAGCTCACCATGGAGTTTACGTTGCCCGAGAGTCCAGGCGAGTGGCTGTCGGCAAAAGGGGGCATCGCCTGGGTGTGCCCCAAAGCCGATCAATACACATTTAGTCCAGGGATGGGCGTGCGTTTTACGGATATCGCGCAGGAAACGCGAAACCGAGTACTCAGCTTGGTTCATTCGGTCAAAGGTATTCCGCAGAACGACCCGCTATAATTTCAAGCGACAGGCCATCGATTTGAGCCTATCGAATGAGCACGTAAAAGGGCTGACCTTGAGATGAAATTTCCCGTTACCGCCACTCGCGAGCATCAGGGGAAAATACTCGGTATCGACTGCGAGCAGGAAACGTTGAGCCTGTTCGATGAAAAAGGACAGCGCCTTGGCATACTGGGCTGGGGCACGCTAATCGAGCACATTCTGTCCGTCGACGAAGATGAGCGCTTCGCCCACAGCCGAGCGCATCCACGAGCTCCACTTGCCATCAAGGTGCATTGCGTCACGCCCGAAGGCAAACACTTTGACAGCCTGACAGGCGGAATCGGCGGCGGAGGACTCTTTATCGAAAGCAGTATGCCACTCCCACCGGGAACCGAGTTGAAAGTGGAGTTTGCGCTGCCCGATCGACCGGGGGAGAAATTCATAACCCGCGCAAAGGTTGCTTGGACACGCTCAAAGCCCGAACGATACTTGCTGTTTCCTGGAATGGGAATTCAGTTTATCGACATTGATCAAGATGCCCAGAAGCGGCTCATCGACTTGGTCAGCTCCCTGAACCGGACTCGCGCGATTGCTTGATCTGTTCTAACGCCCAGCGCATCCAGCCACGAACCACGAAGTCTGTATCTGTCTCCGCAGCCTTTACCAGATCAGCCACAACCCGCTTATCGCCGACTTTTCCAAGTCTGAATGCCGCCTCAGACCGTACACCTGCGTTCACATCCGTCTTCAGAAGCGACAGGAGATAAGGGACGGCCCGTACATCTCCCGTCTCCCCCAGTACAGCGACCACTCCCTGACGAACCGTCGGATCCACATCTCGCAATGCTGCAGTAAGCTCGTCTGAAAAAGAGATGGTATCCAGCCCAAGCAGGGCACGGCTTGCAGCGATACGACCGGGAACGTCTGGAGTGCGAAGCCTCGCAAGAATCTGCGCCTGTGAAGCCGGGGTTGGTTCGATCTCACCGAGAGCCACAGCGGCAGCCTCCCGAACAGCCCCAGAAGGGTCGGATAACAACCCTACGAGCGCCGGTCCACTCTCGGGGGCACCCAATCGACCCAACGCGAGGGCCGCAGCTGCACGCACGCGGGCCTCGGGATCATTGAGCGCTGAAACCACCCCTGACCTCGCTGATCGACGTCCAAGTTTTCCCAACGCTTCTGCCGCTGTGCGACGCATATCCGGATCAGCACCCACAAGTAGATCAATTAGCCGGGCCGACAGCACTTCTGGATCTACAGATGGGCTCTCGACATAGCACCCCGCCGTCGCGGACCCGATCAGAAGACAAAGAATAAGATGGATTGCGGAAGGCAAGGACACGACGGGGGAGCCCTCGTATGAG
>JBDTWG010000045.1:0-15277 GCA_040006855.1 Nitrospira sp. | reverse complement strand
ACATCAGCGCCTGGCTCGCGGAAGAACATCGCAAAGACTTGACGGATATCGAACATGTACTCTTGACGACGAAAAACGGAGAGCCGGTGCTGCTCAAGAACCTGGCCACACTGAAGCTGAACGCCGGCCCCGTGAAAATCGAACGCAAATACTTCCAGCGGGTCGTCCATATTACCGCCAACCCCGTCGACCGTGATTTGGGCTCCATCGCCCAGGATCTGGAGTCAGCGTTCGCCCAGCTGCAATTGCCGCCGGGCTTCAGCATTCGTCTGGCCGGTCAAATCCAGCAGCAGCGAGAAACGTTTGCAGGCCTCATGTTTGCCAGCATCCTGGCCTTGATCCTGGTTTATATGGTCATGGCGGCGCAATTTAAGTCGCTCATCGATCCCTTTATCATCATGTTCTCGGTGCCCATGGGCATCCCGGGCGTGATCGTCATCCTCTACCTGACCAACACCACCATCTCGACCTCCTCGATGATGGGTATCATCATGATGCTCGGCATCGTCGTGTCGAACGGCGTCTTGCTGGTGGACTACACCAATGTGCTGCGGCGCCGGGGGTTGGATCTCGCGAGTGCCGTGGTCACGGCATCACGCACGAGGCTTCGCCCCATTCTCATGACCTCGCTGGCAACCGTGGTGGGACTGATGCCGATGGCGTTGGGCCTCGGCACAGGCAGCGAGACGAATGCGCCGCTGGCCCGCGCCGTCGTGGGCGGCCTGACGGTCTCGACGATCTTGACCCTGTTCCTGGTCCCGACCGTCTATGCGATGTTGGAAGAACGGTTTCCGCGGAGCACGGAACAACTGGCCGAAGCCCAAGCCGGCGAGCCGGCGGTTCAGCAGGCGTGACAGGATGCTGAAACAGTCCGCCAGCGGCGTTCTCGCTTCATTCAGCCCCTCAACGTACCCCGAGGGTACGCCTCGGCCCTTCACTCGCTGCGGCCTTGCTGGACGGCCTGTTTGAACATCCTGTGTGGTCGTTCACGATCGCCTGCCATCTCGATACCTCTGACGATGGCAGGGTGAAAAGGTTTTCCCCAATCTGCTAAGCGCCCTCTCTAGGGGACCATTACACAGACTGGGAGCAGAACGTCGCGAGCGGGGAGATCAGACAGGCTGAATAGGTCCACGAAAGCAGATGTATGAGAAAGAAGCGGCAGAATCACTCAGGGATTCGCTAGGGACGAAGACTTGGAAAGAGCGACGCCAGCTGCAATGCCAACCCCATGTCACCGCTGATACGCAGGCGTCCCGCCATGGCCACCATGGTGCCGCTGACCTGACCGTTCAACACCCGGAGACAATCCTCGCCGGACATCGCCAGCGTCACATGCGGATCCGGGTGAGTGCCTTCCGAAACCTGACAGGCACCGTCCCGGATCTGCAGTTGGTACTGTCCTCCATCGGCGCCGTTCAAATCGAACTGGTAGACCGCATCCAGTCCTTCGGCCGCCTCAGGATCCAGCTTGCCGGCGAGGGTGGAAAAAAACGCCTGCACGGTTTTTGGTGGACTCTGAGTCATTACATACATACCCGGCAAGACACCAGGCCCTGCGCGGGCCGGGCATGCCCACGGCTCTCGTTTAGTAGCGCAACATGGCTCGATGGCTTGAGCGACGGGCGCCGAAAAAGGCTTTGGAAAATTCTTCGACGATGGCCGGATCGTAGCCCTTGCAACTGAAGATATCCAGATAGGCGCTATTCGTGTCATTGGCGAAGTGACCGCTGATCAAGGAGGTCTCGATCAACTGCACCATGCTATAGCCGGCCACACGCCCTTCCCCGAAATTGACGATCTGACAGGCGCCATAGCGCTTCATCTCGATCAGCTCACAGAGTTGAACCACGTAGGCTTCGATTTGTTTGGCATCACGGATACGGTCGGGGACGCAATCGTGGAGGTCAACGGAGGTGCAAATTCCCCAGGCTTTGCCGGGTCCGACGGAGTCCGGGTGGACCGCGGAGTCAGCAACCCTGGCTGAAGATGATGAGATGTCGTCTGAGCTGACACCTTCGGCGTTGTGCATATGCGATACGACCTTTCTGTTGGGAATGGTGGGAGTGGGAAAACATATGCTTGCAATATACTCAACGTTTGAAACCCTGTAAATATTTATCTCCGAAATTTGTCGTAACCGAGCGCATTGACAAACTCTCAAGCCCTTAGCGAGAATGCCGACCATGGCTGACGTATCCGTACCACCATCGATCCCCCCCGTCCACACCGCCGAATTGCCCGAGCGCGTCTGCACTTGGTGCAAAGTCGCGATGACCAAACGCCTGGTCGCGGGCGGCCAGTTCATCCACTACACCTGTCCCAAGTGCGTGTTTCAACATACCACCAAACGAGCCGCGAAGACTGATTAGACCGACAACTGCCTTACACTCGGTACGACCACATGGGCCACTCAAAAAGGTTCGCCAGCAAGGCCGCAGCGAGCGAACGACTGAGACGTACTGCTTGTACGTCGAAGGAGTGAGCGGTGCGAGAACGACGCTGGCGGCCTTTTTCAGCGGCCCATCATTAGTCGTAATACTTTTCCCGGTAGATCGGACACAACCCCTTGGCGTTGAGCCTTGCCGTGACGTCCTTGATCATCCCGCTCCCGCCGCAGAGGTAGACCGCAAGGTTTGTCACGGAGGGGATGCGCTGGTCGATCAGGGCCGTCACGCGCCCGATGGCCCCGTTCCACCCCGGTTCCGGCCTGGAAAGCGTCGTCACGTAGGAAAACTTGGGATAGGTCCGAGCCAGTTCCTGCAGTTCCTCCTGTAGATACAAATCCCGCTGGCTGCGAAGCCCCCAGAACAAGGTCACGGGCCATGATGGTGCACGCTCCAGTTGAGCCAGGATCATGCTCCGGAGCGGAGCAATGCCGGTTCCCGTGGCGACAAACAACAGGTCTCTCGACCCATCGTCTCGTAGATAGAAGGCCCCCGCCGGCCCTTTGAACGAAGTTCGCGATCCCTCACGCAAGCTGAAGAGGTAACTCGAACCGGGCCCGCCTTGAACGAGATTGAGGATGAGGAGAATCCGGTCTGGCTGACTCGGGAGTGAAGCAATGGAATAGGGCCTGGTAACTGGACGAGGCTGCCCTTCCTTCGGCACCTCAAACGAGACAAACTGCCCGGCCTTGAATGTGATGTCGCTTGGCTCCAGAAGGCGCAGCTCAATCACCCGCACGTCGTGCGTCAAATCCTGAATGCGGCTCACCTCAGCAGCGAACTGTTCCACCGTGTCTCCGCGGATAACGTGGTTGTGCCTGGTCACCCGCTGAACGGGGTCGGTCAGCCCTGTGAGGAAGGCAGCAGCAGATGCGTCTCATAACTCATGATACCAAGAAACGCTGCGAGACCAAGATAGTACAGCCCATAACTGATCCTCGTCGCCAGTGGCACGTCATAGTAGCGTTCCGGCAGGCCGTGGGGACCACCTCGGAACGTAGACATCACATGCGGGATGGCCAGGATCGCGATCAGCAGCAGCATGGGGCTATGGTTCATGATGAACAGGCCGATGAGGATCGGCACGCCCAGCCACCAGACCTTCGGGGAAATAATCGCCGTGATCCTGCCGCCGTCCAACGGCGAGAGCGGGATCAGGTTAAACAAATTGATCATGAACCCGGCGTAGGCCAGAGCCAGCAGCAACTGACTATGGGTATATTCCGCCGCGTAGTAGCAGGCCATGGCGGCCACGGTACCGGCGACCGGTCCGGCAATCCCGACATAGGCTTCGGTTTCGACGTCCATCGGTTGCTCTTTGAGCTGAATCCACGCGCCGACGAAGGGGATGAAGGTGGGTGCACCGACATTCAGATTGCGCTGTTTGGCGGCGGCATAGTGCCCAAGCTCGTGAAACAGGATCAGCAGCACAAACCCCACCGCATACCACCAGCCAAAGATAAAACTATAGGCCACCATGGAGAGCAGCATCGTTCCGCCGGTCAGCGCGACCTTGCCGAACTTGAGTCCCGCAAGCAACAGCAGCAGAACCTTCACGACACGCGTCCTCCACCGTCGCCCAATTGTTCCGGCTTGGGTTTCTTCTTGAAATACTTCGCGGCTAATCCGCCCAGCGCGATCACCAACAGCATCAGCAGTTTCTTCCCTGCTATCACCAGGGGAATAATGAATGCCCATAACTTGGCCAACAGGCCGGACTTGATCGCGGCACCTGCGATGAGCGCCGACAGACCCACCGCGGCGACCTTGTCGGTCGTGCTGTCGAAATCGCTGTAGCGTTTCCCCTCGATGAACTCCACGTTGGATAGGAGCAGCCCCACATGCGGCTTCAAGGTCGGTAGCTCTTCCAAAGACCCCACCATGTTCATGCTGAGATACCCCTGCCGACCTAAGGCCAACGTGTTGTAGTTCACCCCCACCGTCTCCCGCTCCTGCGCCGAGATGGCCCACACCACTTTGTTCGCGGCCTTATCGTAATGCGGCTTTTCCTCCCAGCCACGAATGACCAACGGGGGAAAGCCTTGCGACTGTCTGGTCTTGTTATCTTCTTCCGTGCCTTCTTTGATCGAAGCCATGAGTGCATCGGCGTCCCAGTTGGCCGCCTCATCATCCTTCACGTAGCCCGCATCGATATAGCGCACCACCATGAACCACTGCTGCCCCTCGATCGCCGAGGTGATCAAGCCCAACTCGGACCCGGACGGAAAATTGCCCATCTGTTTGAGCAGATGTTGAGTCTCCTGCGTTCCGAGGAACCGGTACCCCTGAGGCACCTTGAGAAGCGCCTGATCGCCCAACTTGGCCTCGGTCGGCCCGACTTGCCAAGGCAGCGCCTGGGTCGGTGGCTCCTCCGCTATGGCCGAAAGAGTCCAGCCGCATAGCACCGCGACAACCACCACCATCAGCTGAAAACGAGACCACCCCCTCATCCAACCTCCTCTAGAGCCACTCTCATATTGAGCGGACACATGGAGGGCCTGTGCACAGTGCTCCCCTGGTCGTCGCATACACACTCCATGTTCCTCCAAAGCCATTCCTCCATTACACAGGCTCATCACGTGATTCTCTACCACTCGTCTTTTCATCATACAGGCTTTCCCTCAACCAGAGTTCGACAATCAGCACCGCGTCGGGTGGAATCAGGTCGGCCACCCCTTCGTCTCGATAGGCGAGATGCGAGCCGATGCGCACCTTGCGGTAGCCGCCGACTTTCATGCCGAACAAGGCCTGTTCGATGCCGGCGATGACCTGACGCTGCCCGAGCACAATGATGTGGTCGACCAACGTCACGCCGCTCTCAACCCGCACCATCTCAGGAGGAAGGTTTGTCGCCTGGCGTTCATTCAGCGGCACCTCGTCGCCTCGATTGAGAAAGAGGCGCGTGTTGTAGACGACGCGATCGCCCTTCCGCGCAGCCCTGCCCTCGCCTTCCTGCTCTTCAAGGAGTGTAACTCCGCTGATGCGCCTCATGGACTACCTCGATTCGTCCCGTCAGTAGAAGACCGTGTGCAATAGCTGCGGCCGCTCAACCCGATCCTCCACCCGGACTGCCACCCGCCCGATGACGCGGCCGTCTTCAGTTTCGACATCCACCCGCCAGTCGCCGGGATCGAGCCCCTGCTTGAAGGTATAGGCCCGGTACCCGCCCTCACGTCCCCCCGCAATCTTGAGGGGAATCTTGTCGGCATGGCTGAAGGGCTTGCTCTTGTCGCTGCGGTAGAACCAATGGTGATAGACCGTGGTCTTCAGCGTGACGGGTGCGAACACCGCAGTGAAACAGTAAATCGGCTCGTCGGCAGTGAACGTCGTATTCGACCGTTTCCAGGACTCATACCACGCTCGCTCGTACGACAATTCGAAGTGGTCGCCGGACCGCTTCACCTCGTGATACATCCCTCCGAACTTCATCGACAACGGCACGGGCGGAATCCAGTTCAAGAAATAGAACCCTATCAACAGGCCGACCAGGGCCAACGCCGGCGCACCAGCCAGCAGGGCCTCACGATTGGTGCGGGCCGAATTTCGCCAATAGACCAGGTGTACCACGCGCAACACGACCAGGATCGTGAGGCCTGCTCCAGCCAGAAAGACCATCCCGTTCATCACACCGGTCATGACAGGGAGAAAGAACGTGAAGAACCCGAAGCACACGAGGGCGTAGAGACCCACCAGCAACTGAATGTTCGAGAGCCGGTCGCGCAGAAATTCATTAGCGACCAGGAATCCGACCAACAGGCAGAAAAACACCGCGGTTCCGGTGAGGGTGGCGCTTTTCGAATAGAAAATCGTATAGGCGCTGAACAGGCCACCCAGCAAAAACTGAATGGCCATCGGCGCGTATGGCTTGGCCTGGATGACCCACTTCATGAGCGGCGGCGCATCCGGCGGAAGATCCTCCAGCGTCGCCTCATGCGTCCCCAGCCGACCAGTCAGGACGATGAGGAAGCCCAGCATTACGAGGTAGAGCAGCAGCAGGAGATTATCCTGCAGCCGGTCGATGCGGGTCAGCGTCACCGTGTCGTACGTGACTCCGCTAAAGAAAAACAGCGGCGGAAGGTAGGGCTTCCCCAGGACCGACTGGAACCGTTGCATCGAGACCATGGGCTAGATTTCAGGAGAAGCGCGCGATTGTCAAACGAAGAGAGGAATTGGCCGCGGGAGTCGAAGAGCGATTTCTTTGAAGGTCACATCTCACATGTCACGAGAGTTCGATCAGAGAATCGAAATCCAGCGGCGGCTCACAACGATCATCCAGCGAGGCCGCAGGGGAGAAAGTACCGGAGGCGTACCCTGGGGGTACGTTGAGGATTGTTTCGACCCGAGAACGAAGCTGGGGATCGTTTTCAGCCGCCGCTAACAGCACAGGATGCTCAAAACGGTTATCCGGCCAGACCGCAGCGAATGAGAGGGCGAGGCGTACTCTGCCGAAGTACGTCGAGTCCTCGAACGAAGCGAGAACGCCGCCGGGAGCCGTTTTCAGCATCCTGTCAGACGAAGGGAGGGAGAGGCGCATAGACAACCGCATACCCCAACAGGCGTTCCAACCATGCGGCCATTTGTGCTTCAGCCAGTGGGGCGCGGTTCAACCGCATTTCGAGTTGAAAACCTCCGGCGCTGCCGACAATGCCGATGATGGCCGAGGCATCCTCGCCGTCCGGCAGCAGTTCCTGGGTATTGAATTCACACAGTGTGCTGTACAGGCGTCCCTGCGGCTCAATCGCCGCGAGTATCTCAGGCAATTCTCCCAACGCGCAATGCACGGAGCAGCGATACACGGAGCGCGCACCTGGCTGAATGGCAGCGAATTTCTCGAGCGTCTCAACCGAGAATCCCGTCAGGTACGCCCGTACGCCGGCTGCTTGAGGCGCGAACGTCGCGGCCAATTTGCTCGCCGGCACAAGAAATTCATAGGCATCCGAAGAATTGTATTCGAACTGGCAGGGTCCGAAGGCATCCGGCCATGAGCAAAAAAACGGTGTCGCGGGGTCTGCCGGTGTCAGCACCAGACAGCCCTTCTCCACCGAGGTTTCAACCGGAAGCTCCAGCGTGGCGATCGCGTCCAGAAAGATGGTCCGGCGTTCATCGACCCAGTCGGCCCGCCGCGCGTCCTCGCGCGTTTCCCCCGGGGTCACGACTTCCTGCGTGTGCAGGCGCACGCGGATAAACGCATGGTTATGCCGGAAGCCCAGCCACAACATGCTGGTCGGATGGTGAAACCGCAGCGGACCGGTTGTGCGCCAGGGATGACTGATGGAGCAGTAGGTACCGACGTCCTGATACTGCTGATAGACGGTGTGGTATCCGCCAGTCAGCAGAAAAAAGTCTCCCTGCCACGCTTCGCGGACATGGAGCAGCGTCACATCTTCCGTGGACCAATGATCCAGTCGATCAAACGCGTCGAGGGAGTCGACTGCCCAATCTTCGACATAGCAGATGACGTCTTTGGCAGGAGGGGCCGGCTTCAACCCCAACGCTCCGAGTCGTTCGCCCACCGCTACAACGTCTCGAAAGGTCAGCCGGCCCGAGGTTTCCCACCGTCGTTCACGCACCACAACCCTCCGCCCCGACCGGGCCGCTGGCGAACCTGACCCACCTCACTTGGCCGACTTCAATGCGCGGCCCTCGATTTTCGTATCGGTGAGAAAGCGGTCGATCCCATCCTGCAAGAGGCCGGACATGAGGGTTTCGACATCTTCACTGGTGAACCAGAAGACGAGTTTGCTCTGCTCGCCTTGAATGTTGCGCTGCGTGCTGCTGTCATCCGTGAGATTCTTAGCCCGGATCACTAGTCGGGTCTCGCCCGTCAGTTTGGTATTGAAGACACGGCTTTTCGCATTCGCCGAGAAATCCCGAATTTCGCCGCCGATCACAATATCAGCCCCCGAGATTGCGACGCCAGACTGCACGACCCGCGCATCCCAGCCACGCCGGTTCCAGCCCCGCCAACGCAAGGTTTCGGCCAGGGCTTCGGCAATCGTCACACCGGGCACTCCCCCGCTGACGTTGAAATTCGTGACTCCGCCGCCCAAGTGAGTACGCTGGCCGATCTTTGATTTGTCCGCGCGAAGATCCTCAAACGGCTCGATGACGATCTTCAACCGCTCCGGCTGGCCGCTCTGCACGAACGGCTGCTGCGGCTGGACATTCAGCGAGACCATTTCTCCGGTTCCGGCACAGCCCCAGAGCAGCGCCAGACCCACCGCGATACCGACCTGACCTGCAATTCGACATCCCTGTGCAATCACACATCCCTCCCTGTCAGTAAGTGGGTTCGCCTAAGACGGGCCACAGTCTACCCAACTCCAAGCTGGATGACAAACAGGAAGCGGACATTGGAGAAGGGAACAACCGGAGCAGACGGCAGATAAACGACAAGCCTGAATGATCGGGCACACAGGGTCCATTAAGGCGTCAGGAGCGGGAACAGGCTCCGGAAGGTGTCCCGGCCGAGCTCCGGCACACGGCCCTCCAGCATGGCCGGCGTATCCAAGGGCACGAACCGGGCAATCTTGAACCAGGAACGCCCCGACAACACTGCTGCCAGCTGGGCTTTCCGATCATGAGTGATGGGCAGCGTATACCCCTCCCCACGCTTCCATTCCCAGAGCGTCGGCGCGAGTGAGAGTTCGAGGTCCTGACCGGCCAACTGGTGAAATCGATCGACAAAGTTCTTCTTGTACTGCTTGACCAGTCCGCCATCGACGATCAACGCAAAGACGAGATGGTGCCCCCACCAACACAACGATCGAAAAGTAAATTTATCATCCCCCAGAAAATGCTTCGGATAGTCCAGATACTGATAGGGACAGTTCTCCAGACGTTCGCCCTTCACGAACTGCACCTTGCCCGGCTCGAACTCCGGCGGCAGCAGCAGCGTACTCCGGCCCAGATCCTCCTGAAGACCTCGCTGAAGCTCGGTGAGCACCTCCCGAACCTTCAGGATAATGCGCTCTTTGGTGTGGAACAGGTCCCTGTCCGCGACCAGCCGGAGTTCATCCGGTGTCAGGGACAGATCAGCTGGAGAAAGCGCCACGTGGATTATGACTTTTGGTGAGATTCAAACGTCGATACTTGCAGATCAAACATCCGACGGCACTCAGCGCAGCGCAAGCCGACGTTGTCACGGATCACATCCAGCTCTCGAATGGTGACCGCCTCGGGATGGGCCTGAAGGCAGGTCGTCAGGAGTTCCTTCGCCGTCGGGATCGCCTTGGTGCTGATCACCTCGCCGCCGAGCGGGACGGCAGCCACTCGCGCCACCACCTGCTCAGTCACCATGTGATGCACCATGCGACAAGACGTACAGGCGACGAGCAGCCTCCCCTCACCGTCGATTCGCTTCAGCGATAAACACAGGGGGTGGACTGCGAAGCATTGTTGTACGAAGGCGCCGCTTTGAAACCGCTGTCCCATAATCACCCGTGGAAAGACCGGCCGACGCCGCTGCGTCCGGCACGGCTACAGTTTCGCCAACCCCAACATCATCAGCGCGCCAAGCGCATAAGGAATCATACAGGAATACAACACGGCGTTGAAGGCCCGGTCCGGCGAAGCCGATCGAACCGTCTGATCCTTGTAAATGAACTCGTAGGCTAGAATGAGCAGGGTCAATGTCAGCACGAACACCCGGCTCGTTCTAGGCCACGTATAGTGCCCGCTCATAATGAAATTGGACGTAAAGAACCCGCTTGAGACGAACAGCAACGGGGCGAGCACATATCGAAGAGAGTGGGAAAAGTACACGTGCCAGCTCGGTCTGGCTGAGCGTTGCTGCGGATCAAGGAGGAGGGTCATGATCCGACTGGAGCGGGTTCGCTGGAAGGGGGCAGCACGACTTGCTTCGACTGCTCCTCAGCGGCACGGCAGGTCTTGCAAATGCGCGGACGCGCCTTCAGAAAACTGACCTTCCCGCTGGCAAGACAGCTGTAATGCACGAATTCATCGCACACGGCACAGCGCGACCACCCGCCACGCAACATCGTTTGGTCGCGATAGAGGCCCTGCTGGCACACCTTGCAGTTCCGGGGTTCAATCCCCAGCAACATGGGCTCCCAATCACCAGCGGCTTTGCGGATACTCATAACGTCGAAGTATAGCGAACGGGTCGAAGAAAAAACAAGGCGCGCTCTGACTCACTGAATCTTGCTTCGGGCTGCCCAGTAACCTGGCTTGCGTCTCAAGTGCATGACTGCAGCCACGTAAATCGTCCGCCCTTCTATGGCATAGACCACACCATAGGGAAATTGATGCACCAAATAGCGCCGGAATCTTCCCTTGAGAAGCCGCCACAAGGTCGGATGTTTGTGAATTTGGTCGAATGCCGACTCCACGGCATCAAGAAACTCTTGTCCCAACCCTTGACGACAGTCTTTGTAGAACAGCGCAGCTTGACGCAATTCCGCCTTGGCTTCGGGATCAAGAAACAGCTTCAACGGCGGAGGTCCTTGCGAATTTCGCGGAGCGCCTTGCTGGCCAGGATCGGTTTAGTGAGCTTTCGTTTCCAAGCAGCAAACCGCTGTTCTGCCTCTGCAACCCAAGCCTCATCCACTGCAGTCAGGCGTGCCCCCTGCATCTCTGTCATGAGACGCTCGACCAGGCGTTCGCGCTCCGTCGGGGAGAGTTTACGCGCTTGCTTTTCAATGGCTAAGGCAAGTGTCGTCATCAGCTTCACTCCTTGCGAAAGGCTTTATTGGCGCTTTGCCTGTTTCCGGAAAACTCTACAACCTGCCGAAGGTCTGTGCAACTGTAGCCCAGATTATTCATGAATGTCGCCGCGAGACGTTCGAGACCGAAGCCCGCCGGGACTTCTCGCACGTACGGCCGACACAGACGCACTTGCAGTCCGTCGAGGAGGCCGAACGAGAAAAGCCCCGCCGGGCGAGAGGATCGGACGACGGAGCAGGTATTCATGAATAGTCTGGGCTAGGACTCCATTCAGGAGCGTGTCATGATCGCGGTTTCATGAGTTAACCGCCTTCAGAACCTCCGAAAAATCGCCGTCGGTCGGCATCACGAAGAGGCACCGGCCACCGCTCCGGGAGGCCCACACCGCCCCTCCCTCTCCCCCGTTTGACACTTCTCAAACCCCTTTGCTACTCTCTCGCGCACATGAAAAACTACGGCGTTCACACAATCTCTGCATGAGTCCCACGAGCCAACTGACCCACACCGGCATGGATATCCGTGAATATCTCGAGCGGAAGCGCGGGGAAGTGGATCACTATCTGCAATCGGTGATCCCGAGCGCAGAGGCCATGCCCACGACCCTGCACGAGAGCATGCGGTACAGCCTATTTGCCGGCGGAAAGCGGGTCCGGCCGATTCTGGCGATTGCCGCAGCCGAAGCAGTCGGCAACGCAGGGCAAGCGGTGCTTCCGGTGGCGTCTTCGCTCGAGCTGATTCATACCTATTCGCTCATTCACGACGACCTCCCGGCGATGGACAACGACGATTTTCGGCGCGGGAAGCCGACCAACCACAAGGTCTATGGCGAAGCGATGGCGATTTTGGCCGGAGATGCGCTGCTGACCATGGCCTTTGAACTGTGCCTCCGCGCGAACGCCGCCTATGGGCTTGATGCCACGCGGCAGGTTCGACTGATTCAGGAACTGGCCGTCGGATCCGGCAATGTCGGCATGGTCGGCGGGCAAGTCCTCGATATTCAGGCGGAGAATAAAGACATCGACTTGGCCACGCTGCAATCCATCCACAAGCACAAGACGGGCATGCTCATTCGAGCCGCCGTGCGCATGGGTGCCATCACGGCCGGGGCGACTCCTGCTCAACTCGACGATCTGACGGTCTATGCCGAGAACATCGGCTTAGCCTTCCAAATCGCCGACGATGTGCTGAATGTGACCGGCACACGCGAAGAACTTGGCAAGAACCCCAATACCGACGCGCAGCGTGGCAAGAAGACCTACCCGACGTTTTACGGCGTCGAAGGGGCCAAACAATTGGCCGAGGACTGCGTCACGCGTGCCAACGACCGGCTCGCCTCATTCGGCACCAAAGCCGATCCCCTCCGCGAACTGGCGCGCTACATCTCTAGCCGCCGAAGCTAACAGAGCGAATGGCTTATGGCGATCCAGAGAGATCCTTTCCGTGCTATTAGCTATTGGCTATACGTCATAAGCTCCCCCTCATCATGAAAGTTCTCGTCACCGGAGCAACGGGATTTGTCGGGGGCGCGGTGGCGCGAGCCCTGGTCAAGGCCGGGGTCGAGGTCCGAGTGCTCTCACGAAAAGGCGCGGATCTCCAGAACCTCGCCGGCCTCCCAGTCGAACAGGTCAATGGAGATCTACGTGATCGCGACTCGCTTAGGCAGGCTCTAGCCGGCTGTCGGCAGCTCTATCATGTTGCAGCCCATTACGCCCTGTGGGCCAAAAATCCGTCCATCTTTTACGATATCAACGTGACCGGCACGCGAATTCTGCTGGAGGCAGCCCGCGAGGTCGGCATTGAGCGCACGGTCTATTGCAGCACCATCGGTGCGATCGGCCTGCCGCCTGGTGGAGGGCTGGGAACGGAAGAGACCCCGGTGTCGCTGGAACAGATGGCCGGCCATTACAAACGATCAAAATATCTCGCCGAACAGGAGGTGCTGAAGCTCGCGCGGGAAGGGTTGCCGGTCGTCATCGTCAACCCCAGCGCGCCGGTCGGCGAAGCGGACGTGAAGCCCACACCCACCGGCCAGATCATCGTCGACTTCATGAAGGGCCGTATGCCCGCCTACATTGAAACCGGCATGAACCTGATCGACGTGGATGACGTGGCCCAAGGCCACCTCCTGGCCATGCAGAAGGGCCGCCTCGGCGAGCGCTACATTCTCGGCAATAAAAATCTGTTATTGAATGAGGTCTTCCAGATTCTGAGCCGTCTCACCGGCGTCAAGGCTCCCACCATCAAGTTGCCGCGCCTCGCCATTCTACCTCTGGCCTATGCAAATCAATGGATCTCGAACCTCACCGGCCTGCCGCCACGCATTCCGCTCGAAGGCGTGAAGATGGCCAAGTACAAAATGCATTACGACTGTCAGAAAGCCATCCGGGAACTCGGCCTGCCTCAGACGCCGGTCGAGGTCGCGCTGGAAAAGGCCGTGCGGTGGTTTCGCGATCATGGGTATGCTTAGTCGGATGCTGAAAAAGCCCCCCAACTGCGTTCTCGGCTTGACAAAATCCTCAACGTACCCCCGAGGGTACGCCTCCGGTGTTGTCGTCGCCTGCGGCCTTGTTGGCTGGCCTTTTTGATCATCCGCAGGATACAGATCAGAATGGAATTCCTTGTTCTTTTTGCAAAGACCATCGCCTTCCGCCCCTACGTCTTCGTCTTTCTCGCGGCGTTTCTCTTTGCCGCCGTCCAGCTGATCGGCTGGCAGCGAACCTGGCGGTTCTGGCTCATCAGCTGGCTCACCGCCTTTGCCTGTGAGTTTTCCTCCACGCGCAACGGCATTCCCTTCGGCTGGTATTTCTACAACGGATCCACCGTGGGACAGGAGCTGTACATCTCTAACATTCCGTTCATGGATTCGATTTCCTTTTCGTTCCTGCTGTTCGCCAGCTACTGCCTGGCGCTGCTGTTCCTGCTGCCGATCCAGTCGACATCCGACCGCGCCGCGGCGTCGCGACTGCCCGATCTACGGTTCGATCTGTCCCCCCGTACCTCTTGGCCGGTATTCGTCCTGACCGTGCTGTTCTTCGCCTTCATCGACATGGTGATCGATCCGGTGGCGCTGCGCGGTGACCGATGGTTCCTGGGCAAGATCTATTACTACCCGGACCCCGGCGTGCATTTCGGCGTCCCGATGGCGAACTATGCGGGCTGGGCCGTGGTCGGGGCGATTTCCTTATCGATATATTTTCCACTCGATCGCCGTCTCAGCAGCCCGATGCCATCGCACCGTTCCTCCACCACTCATCGGCTGCTGCTAGGAGTCGGGCTCTATTATGGAGTGCTGGCGTTTAACCTTGGTATGACGTTCTGGATCGGTGAGTCCTTGCAGGGAACCACAGGCCTGCTGATGTACGTGCCGGTGACGGCCCTGCTGCTCCTGCGCCTGCTCACCCCCGCTAGACCATCCGCTCAGCCTGAGAGGCCGATCTGAGCGCTCGCCACTGCAATTGGCATTCATTCGGACGACTCTGTATATTGGAGATGGGCTTGTGCCCAGCTGTGAGGTCTGTAGCCGGTGAAGAAATTCTGCGGGTTTCTGATTCTTGGTCTATTAGCCATCTTGGCCTTGTTGGGTTGGTTTGGCTATCAGTCATACAGTACGGGGTTTAGCGCCAAAGCCGAGCCGAACGAACTGGAAATCCTGATCGCCCGGCAGCTCCGACACCTCGCGATCCCGATCGAGAACCGGCGGCTCCGCAATCCATTGCCCCTGACCCAGGAACTCATGAAGGACGCGCGCGCTCACTTCGCCGACCATTGCGCAAGCTGCCATGCCAACAACGGAAGCGGCCAAACCGCTATCGGCAGGAATGTCTATCCGAAGGCTCCGGACCTGCGCCTGCCGGACACCCAGACCATGTCCGACGGGGAATTGTTTTTCATTATCCAAAACGGCATCCGCTTCACTGCGATGCCCGCCTGGGGTACCGGCGATCCAGCAAAAGACAGCGGCAGCTGGCAACTCGTGCATTTTATTCGCCATCTTCCCAGCCTGACCGAGGAAGAGCTGCAGGAGATGAAATCTCTCAATCCCAAGACAAAAAAAGAGGTGGACGAAGAAGCGCTGTTCGAGCTCTTTCTTCAAGGGGATGATGCCGCGGCGGCGGGAGCAGGAACCCACCACCATTGACGATGCC